>JALYTU010000626.1 GCA_030854125.1 Actinomycetota bacterium
TGCGTCCGCCCAGCCGGCACGCCGAGCGCGTGGCTACCCGTCGCCGCCTGGCTGCTGAAGCTACTCACCGCCACCCTCAACGAGATCGATCGCCTCGCACCGATCGATACTTCGACGGGCTCCTAGGTGGCGTCGGATGCACGCGCTGGTCAGGCCGCCGGGTCGCGATGGACGAGCACGAGCATCCCGGCGGCGACGGCGGCCGCGAGCCACGCGAGCTGGACGGCGGCTCCGGTTCGCAGGGAGGCGGGAGACCGGTCGAGCAGGTGCGTCCAGTCCTGCCAGTAGTGCACCGGCAGAAGCGTGGCGACGGAGTGAAGACTGCTCTGCGCGTTGAGGATGCTCGCTACGACTACGAAGGCGACGCTGGCGCCGAGAGCCTCGGGGCCTCGGGGCAGGATGATCCCCAGCGCGAACGCGATCGCCGCGATGCTCGACATGCAGACCACGGTGTACCCGCCGGCCTGCAGGAGCGCGGCCGCCGCCAGGCCCGACGAGAGGTCGCGACCGCCGATGATGTGAAAACGGTGCCAGCCGAAGAGAACAACCCCCGTGAGCAGACCGGCACCGAGGACGCTTGCGGTCGCGAGCAGGCAGGCGATTGCCGTGGCCGCGAGCTTGCCGGTAAGCAGCCGTAGTCGTGTAACCGGCTGCAGGTAGAGGTAGCGCAGGGTTCCCCAGTCACGGTCGGAGGATGCGATCGCGGTAGCCAGCAGGCACACGACGAGCGGCAGCAGCAGCGGCGCGATGAACGCGAGGCTCGCTGCGGCGTGGTTGGATGCGGAAAACGTCGAGGCACCGAACAGACCGCTCTGATTACCGTTGCGGCGCCCGGCATGGGAGAGGGTGGTCAGACCGGCGATCGCCGGCACGGCGGCAAGCGCAGCGAGGGTGACCAGGGTCCGGACTCGCATCAGCTGGGTGGAGAGCTCAACGCGGAGCATGGTCGCCTCCTTTGGTGATCTGCAGGAACGCGTCTTCGAGCGACCGGTTCGCGCGCTGCGCCGAGCTGATCCCCACGCCTTCGGCGGCGAGCGCGGCGACGAGCGCCCGTGACTCGAGACCGAGCCCGGTGACCGTCACCGTCCCCTCGTTCGCGGTTACGTCACTCACCCCGGGAATGGCTGCGAGAACCGCCGTCGCCCGGACCGGGTCGTCGACTTCCATCCGGTAGGCGTCACCGGCGCCGAGCATCTGCTCGATCGATCCCGCGGCGATCAGCCTGCCCTGGTCCAGGACGACTGCATGCGTCGCGAGCAGCTGCACCTCCGCAAGCTGATGGCTTGAAACGAGTACGGCCCCGCCCGCGCGAGCGATCCGCAGGAGTTCCTCACGGAGCGCCCGGACCTCGCCAGGGTCAAGGCCGTTTGCCGGCTCGTCGAGGATGAGAACCTCTGGGTCGCGCATGAGCGCCTGGGCGAGCATGAGTCGCTGCTTCATCCCCATCGAATAGCTCTTGGCCTTGCGGTTGATCGCCTCCCCGAGCCCCGCGAGCTCCAGGGCCGGCTCCAGCGCGGGCGGTGGCCAGGCCCTTCCGGTCGCCGACCACAGCGAGCGGAGATTGGCGATGCCCGAACGGTGAGGAACGAACGCCGGGCCGTCGATCAGCACCCCGACCCGCGACAAGACCGGTGCACCGAGTCCGACTCGCTGGGCGAGGAGCTCCGCGACACCGGAATCTGGGCGCGACAGTCCGACGAGCATCCGCATCGTCGAGGTCTTTCCCGCCCCGTTGGGTCCCAGCAGCGCGCACACGTCGCCCCTACGCACCGCGAAGCCAAGATCAATAACGGCATGTCGGCGCCCGTAGCGCTTACTGAGCGCCCGGGCACAGATCAAGGTGTCCGGTGCCTCGGAGAGTGTGACGTCGGGGTTCACAGATTGCCTTTCCGTGCGAGAGCAGGGTCACCGGGGCGCGGGCACCGGTAGGAAGATCGGCGCTCATACTACATGGCGCGTACTAATCTGCGCGTAGGAACGTGTCGCGTACTAAGATGGAGATCGCGATGCGCAGCAACGACTCTCAGATGCTCGTGCTCACCGTGCTGGCCGACGGTCCGCGCCACGGCTATGCGATCAACTCGGAGATCGAGAAGCTGACCGGCTCGCTGCTTGGCCCGGGCAGCCTTTACGGCGCGCTGTCCCGGCTGGAGGCGCACAGACTCATCGAGCCCGCTCACCAGGAACTCGACGCGGGTGAGCGTCACCGCACGGTGCGCATCACCGATGCGGGACGGGCAACGCTGCGCACCGAGCTCGAGCGAATGGCGCGCGTCTCTACCGCCGGGCTGCGCGCGCTGGGGTTCGCGCGATGATGGACGTCTCGGCACTCATCGTCCGCGCGTATCCGCCTCCGGTTCGCGACCGGTGGGGATGCGCGATACGCGAGGAGCTCGCTGAGGGCGGTTTGCGAGCCTGGCCCGATACCGCCGCAGAGGCCGCGAAGCTCTGGGTTCATCCGAGCGACTGGCCCGAGCATACGGTCGGCCAGACGCGCCACGTGGTGACAGTCGCGCTCGTGGTGATCGCCGCCGTCACCGCGGTGCTGCTCCGCGCGTCGAGCGAGGCCTTTGCCGCCGTTGCCCCGCGCGCCGGCGATCCCGCCACCGCGGCCTGGATCGCGCTCGTCGCAGCCGGTCTGCTCCTCGCCCT
>JALYTU010000627.1 GCA_030854125.1 Actinomycetota bacterium
GATCGGGCACCATCTCCTGAGACAGGTGGGCACCATCTCCTGAGACAGAACACTTCCCAGCGATAGAGGATTCGAACAGTCGGACCGGGCACCGAGTGCCGGTCGATACCGCCGACGCCTACTCCAGTTTACGGCGACACGCGGTATGAAAACTCAGTTGCGGCGCTTTTGGCACTCTCGCGGGAGACCCCCGTCTCCCGCTCCAGTCCCGGCTGGGGTCTGGACTCGGTCGCGGTGGGCGACTACTCGCTGATACATTCGCGCCCCATGGATTACAAGCAACTCGTGCGGGACGTCATGAGCGCCATGTCGCGGGGCCGGATCCGTCCGCTATTCGACGCGATGGCCGACGATGTCACGTGGCGCTGGATGGGCTTCAATCAGTGGTCGCGCACCTTCGAGGGCAAGCAGACCATCATCGACAAACTGTTCGGCGGAGCCGCTGAGACGCTCAGCCCAGCGTCCAGCATCGAGGTTCACGACATCCACGCTGACGGAGACTTCGTGGTCGTGGAGCATTCAGGGCGCAACGTCACGTCCGACGGCCGTCGGTACGACAATAACTACTGCTGGATCTTTCGATTCCAGGAGGAGTTGATCCACGAAGTTCGCGAGTATATGGACACCCAGTTGGTAACTGAGACATTCGGGACTGACACCAACTCGTAGGGCCTCCAATCCCGGGCTTTGGCGCGTCAGACGGGGCGGCCCACCCCGATCGGGTTCGGGTACACCAAGCCCCCCGGTCCCTCCAGGCGCGCCGCCAGGTCGGCGAGCAGCTCAAAGAGACGCCCGCGCCGGGCCTCGTCGAGCTGCTCCCACGGGCCGACGGCGAGCCGGTCGGTCGCTTCCTCGACGGCGGCGTGCACGTCCCGGCCCTGCGCGGTCAGGGCTCCCCCCTCGTCGAGGAGGCCGCGGCGGCGGAGGCGCTCGTGACCGCCGCTCCATTCTTCCTCAGTCCAGCCGCGAAAGCTGCGCAGAGTCTGCGCGTCCACGCTCCTGCCGGCCGCGACGGCTATCAGGAGCGCGGCGAGGCCGTCGACGTCGTGGACGGTGAGGGCGGCGACGTGACCGTCGAAGCGATGCTCGCGCAGCAGGGTGCACGCGTGCCATAGAGCGAGGTGAGCCGAGGCCGGGACCTCGAGCCCGGCGTGGCCGGCGAAGAGAGGACGGCCGTCGCCGCGGAGCATGGCCGCGACCTCGAGCGTCAGCTCGGCAGCCTCCCGCACCTCTGGGCCCTCGGTCGCGTCGCCCCAGAGCCGGCGCAACGCCGCGTCAGCGATGGCGAGCCGGGCCTCGAGGACGCGCTCCGGCGATGAGTACGTCCACGCATCGGGAATCGCCCGGCGCACCATCGCCGGTTGGAAGTTGTGAAAGACGGCCGTGACCACCTCGGCGCTCACCGCTCCCATCGGCGCCGAACGGGATGCGAAGTATCCCATCCAGCCGCCGCGCAGCCCTGCCGCGGCGTAGCTCTCGCGCACCTCCGGCGCGAAATACACGATCGCGCTGATGGGTTCAAACAGCGTCCAGGCTCTGCGGGCCAGGCTCGTCTCTGCCACGCGCGCAGTCTGACAAACTACCGACCATGGCCGAACCGGAACCACGACCGGGAGGACGCTGCGCCTGACGTCACCAGCACACCCAGCCTTGGCGCTCCGCCGCGCCGCACCGACCGCCCGGACTTTCGCTCCAGCCAGCTCGACGGCGCGCCCGACGAGGAGGAGGAGGCGGACTAAGCGGGCGGCTCGGGGCTGGCCGTCTCCGCGTCGCCGGCGCCCGCCCCCGCAGGGGTTGCCTTGGCGAAGCGCAGCGCCGCGGAGTTGATGCAGAAGCGCTGCCCGGTGGGCTCGGGCCCGTCCTCGAAGACGTGGCCAAGGTGCCCGCCGCAGCGCCCGCAGCGCACCTCGGTGCGGGGCACGATCATCTTGAAGTCACGGTGCTTCTCGATGCTGTCGGGGTCGGCGGGAGCGTAGAAGCTGGGCCAGCCGCTGCCGGACTCGTACTTGGTGCTGGAGTCGAACAGCTCCGCGCCGCAGCCCGCGCAGAGGTACTGCCCGGCGGCCTCGACGTGGACGTACTGGCCGGTCCCGGCGCGCTCGGTGGCGCCGCGACGCAGCACGGCGTACTGCTCGGGGGTCAGCTGGTCACGCCACTCCTGATCGGTCTTGACAACTTTCTCGGTCATGGTCCAACGGTAGACCATTCGTGGCTTTCGAGCACTTCCCCGAGGGCGTCAGGAGCCGGAGCCGCGCCACTCCCGGCGGCGCCACGGCTCCGCAGCGAACGACGTCCGCACGGCCTCGCGAATCTGCCCGTCGGCGATGACGTCAGCACCGGTCAGGGCGAGGGCCGCGGCGCCGCGGAGCATCACGTCGTGGGCCTCCTCGGTGGCCGCCGCCTCACGGAACTCGTGCGTGTGGCAGGAGACGCCCTCCTCCGTGATGGCGACCTCGGGGTGGATGGTGGGACAGGCGTACGAGAGGTCACCGACGTCCGTCGAACCGACGCGCTCCCATGGGGTGGCCACCTGCGGCCGGAGCCCGAGCGACTCGAGGTGCAGATGACCGCGCTCGGCGAGGACGCGGTTGCTGCGCAGGTCCTTGTACGTCTCATCCTGCACAAGCTCGAGCGAGCACCCGGTGGCGCTC
>JALYTU010000065.1 GCA_030854125.1 Actinomycetota bacterium
ACTCGGGTTGCTGATCGCCCGACACCACGGGGCATCGTCGTCGGCGATCGGCGGAGCCTTTGCCGTGGTCGGCGCGGGCGGCCTGCTCGGCGCGGCGGTGGCCGGCCCGCTGCGCCGCCGGGTCTCGACGCGGGTTGGCGTCCTGGCCGAGATCTGGTTCGACGCACTACTCACCCCGGGACTGTTCCTGGCCCACTCGCCCATCGCGATCGGGCTGCTGCTCGGACTGATGGTCGTGCCGATGACGATGAGCACCTCGATCGTCGTCGGTGCCCGCATGACGCTCACCCCCGACCGGATGCGCGGGCGTGTCCAGGCGAGTTCGGGCCTGCTCTCAAGCTCCCTGGCGTGGCTGGGGCCGCTCGCGGTGGGAGTGCTGTTTCAATACGGCGGCGAGACGGTGACCGTCGCCGTGGTCAGCGGCTGGGCGCTGATCCTCGCCGTGGGCGCGACCGGCGCGCCGAGCCTGCGCACCATCCCGCGGCCGGACGTGGCATCTGGTTCCTCAGACGCGCCGCGCGGCCTATGACGGCACTGGCCCGCGAGTGCGTGTCCACAGGCCGAAACGGGTTGGTGAGGCTCAGCGAGCGCGCGCTGTGCCGGCCTGCTCAGGCCTGCTCGCCCTGCAGCGCGGCGATCCCGAGCGCGGCCGCGCCGAGCGCCGTACTGGTGACCAGCACCGTCGCGAACGCGGGCAGCTCACCGCGGCGGCCGGCGAATACGCCGGCGAGGGCGTCGGCGATATCGCAGGCAATCCCGATCTTCAGCCACTGGGCGCGTGCGGCCCCCTGGGTCGACTGCAGGCCGTAGGCCAGGGCCGCGTCGCGGGCCCCGAACAGCCGGGCGAGATACGGCGCCTGTGGGTTGCCGGGAACATCGAGTCCGAACAGTCGGCCGGAGATCCGGGGTGCCACCCAGGCACCGACGCCGATCGCGCTGCGCACGCCGACGAGGCCTGAAATCGCCTGCTCGTTGGGCATGCGGTGAGCCTATATCAATGCGCGACGCGCGTGTACAGAAATGACGCCGCCGCGCAATGACCTGCGCCACCGTGTAGGTTCGCCCGATGGACGCGGACCTTTCGCTGGGTGAGGCGGCGGCGGCGCTGGGGGTGAGCGTCGACACGTTGCGCCGGTGGGATCGCAAGGGGCAGTTGATGACCAAGCGCGACGCGCGCAACCGTCGTCTGGTCCCCGCCTCTGAGGTGCGCCGACTCAGCGACCGCCCGCAGCGGCATCGCACGGGAACGCCTCGCTCGGCGCGCAACCACTTTGCCGGTGTCGTGCGCTCGGTCGAAGCCGACGGTGTGATGGCCCTGGTGGAGCTCGAGGCAGGCCCGTTCCTGGTCACGGCAGCGATCACCCGGGACGCAATCGAGGAGCTCGGCCTCGCGCCCGGGGTGGCGGCCTCCGCAGTGGTCAAGGCGACCTCGGTGATGATCGAGCGCTCGCGCCCGACCCGTCGCGCCTGACCCGACGCCTGACCTCAGGGACTGAGCCGGGCACACTTACAATGGTTCAGTCCGCCCCCATGGTCTAGCGGTTAGGACGCCTGCCTTTCACGCAGGAGATCGCGGGTTCGAGTCCCGCTGGGGGTATTGACCGAATAGCCCGTTAGATACGGGGACCTCGCGGGCTCTAGGGGCAACGTCGCTTTGCCGAAGCCGGCCGCGTGGGCGCGGACTCACTGCGGTGCTAGCTTGGCCCGAACTATTACGGCGGGATCGGAGGGCTGTGATGAACGGGGATTGGCATCCAGGCAGGTCCGCGTTGGCTGTGGTCGTGATTGCGGCGGCCGGGTTGGCGGTAGCGAGCTCGGCGGTCGCCTCGGGCGCCGGTTCGGCTGCTGAGAAGTCAGTCAACCTCGTCGTCAACGGCAGTTTCGAGCAGCCCGTCATTCCCTCACTCAGCTACCAGCTTTACACGCCGGGCCAACGCTTCGAGGGTTGGAACGTGGTAGGTCCCGCGGGCAGCAATGTCGCGTTGATCACCGGTGACTTCATGCAGAACGGGTTCCTGTTCGATGCCCAGTCGGGGAGGCAGGACATCGATCTGACCGGAACCAGCGATCTGGTCAATCGTAATCTGGCGGGTGTCTCGCAGAGCGTCGCCACCGTGCGCCGGGCGCGGTACACGTTGACGTTCTGGGTCGGCAACGTCGTCAATCCGGGCGGGATCTTCGGCGCCAACAGCACGGTCGAGGTGACCGTCAACGGCAAGCGGGCCATTCTGGCCACCAACGGCGCCGGGAAGGGCAGCACGTCGCAGGTATGGAGGCGATTCCGGGTGTCGTTCCGAGCGTCATCCAGGAGGACCACCTTGGCATTTCTGAACTACGACCCTGCGTCAGACACCGCGAACGCACTCGATTCGGTCTCGCTCGTCCGCGGCTGACGGTCGCGCATTCGGTTGCGTCAGTCATCGACATCGCCGAGCTCAGCAATCATCGCGGATGGGGAGCCGCCGGCATCAGCCTATGCTCACCGGCTTCGGTGCCGGCGCGGTTGCTGCCTCGCTCATCCAGATTCGCGGTAACGCCGGTAGTTGGATCATCGCGTTCTTGACCGCATGCGGCGCAACCCTGGTCGCGCTGGTGCTTGCCCCAGGTCTGGCCGGCGCGGTCGCCATGACCGCGGTGTTGGGCCTGCTCTCCGGGCCCTTGGCGGTCGCCGGCAGCGTGCTCGCCCAGCAGCACACACCCGACAAACCCCGCGGACGGGTAGTTCGTTCACCCTCCTCAGGCGGTCCCCTCACGAGGGCCGCACGTCAATGACCCGGAGCTGAGAGGATGAGGACGTGTCGGAGATGTGGGATAGCGTCGCGCCGGGCTGGGAAGCCAACGCCGCGTTTGTCGACGCGCAGATGGCGCAGGCGACGGAGGCGATGCTCGACGCTGCCGGGGTTAGGGAGGGCGTGGCGGTGCTTGATCTGGCGGGGGGGCCCGGGGGAGCGGGTCTGGCTGCCGCTAACCGCACTGGGTCCGGCGGAAGCGTGATGCTCTCTGACGTTGCTGGCGAGATGGTGGGGATCGCGGCACGCCGCGCGAGCGCCTACTCGCAGATAACCACAGCCGTGTTTGATCAGAACACCATCCCCTTGGACGCGGCCAGCTTTGACTCGGTCATAAATCGGCACGGGCTGATGTTCGTCGACGATCCGGTCGCGGCTGTCGCCGAGGCCGTTCGCGTGCTGCGACCGAGCGGGCGATATGCGGCGATGACATGGGATCGGCGCGAGCGCAACCCGTGGCTGGGATTGATCCTGAACGCCATGGGCGATCAATTTGGAGTTCCGTTTCCACCGCCCAATGTCCGCGGTCCCTTCTCGCTTGACAGCGCTGATGAGCTGACCTCGGTCCTGAACGCCGGTGGTCTGCAAGACGTGGCAGTTGGCGTAGTCAAGACGCCGATGCGCGCAGCTTCGCTGAACGAATGGTGGGAGCGGGTGCCAAAGCTCGCGGGTCCGCTTGCCATGGCACTGGCCGGCATGGAACCTGACGTCCGTAAAGCGATCGCCGACCGCGCGATGCAGGCCGGGGCAAAGGCGGCGACCCAGGAAACCGACGGGATCGTATTCACCGGCTCGGTCCTGATCGGCTCAGGCCTCAAGCCACCCGCCTGATCGTCGCCATAGAGCGTCAGTCGCCTTTGGTTCACCCCGGCTGCAGCCCGCTGTGGGCGGGGATGATTGCGAATTGGGCGTGTCCGAGTTGGCGCTGGATCACCGGGCACGAGTCTCAACCGCCATCGGCGTAAAGGTAGCCTTGACACAGCAGGCCGTAAAGGCTACCTTGACGGCGTGGATAGATCTCTCTCGTCGGCGCAATTGGACCGCGAGGTGATGGCGATGATGCTCGGGACGAATGTGCAGCTGGTTGCCGACGTGCTGCACGCGGAGGAGCACTCTCCGGGTCAGGTGATGCGCGCGATCGCCGCGACGCGGAGCCTGGACATGGTTGTCGAGGACACTCTGCGCGCGCTCGTCGCTCAGGCGCGCGCGGATGGGCACACGTGGGCTGAGATCGGCACTTTGCTGCGCGTCAGTCGTCAGGCGGCGTTTCAGCGCTTCGGCGGCGGTCGACCCCCGACTTCTGAGGATGGGGGGATCGTTGCGCCGGTGGCGGGCGCTGTCGAGAATGCCGTTGCGGTGCTGCAGGCCTTCCTCGACGGCCGCTTTCACGACGCGCGTTCGAGCTTTGATGAGCGGATGATCAACGCCTGTTCGGAAGAGCTTTTGGCCGACGTTCGGGACAAGGTGCATCGTGAAGCCGGCGAGGTGCAGGCGCTTGGCACCCCAGTCGTGTCAGTCCGAGATGGCTACACCGTCGTCGACATCCCAGTCGCGCTCGACCGTGAAGACGCGAATGGGCGGGTCGTTTTGAGCGCCGACGGGCAGGTCGCCGGCTTCTTCGTGCGCCCAGCCGAGGCCGTTTCATGAACGGGCGCCCACCGCAACTTTCACGCCGCCGGCTTCTGGCCGGACTCCTGCTGCCGCTTGCCGCCTACCTACTCCTTCGCGCCGCCATCGGCTCGGCCACCGGCGCGCTTGCGATCACGGAGGCAGTTCCCGCGACATGGCTGCTCGTCACCGGCATCGCCCACCGCCGGATTGATCCGCTCGCCGTTGTGTCCACGGTCACCGTCGCCGTAGCGTTGGCCGCCTACGCGCTGACGGGCGGCGACCCGCTTGCGCTCAAGCTGCGCCGGGGCGCCGTCACCGGCATGCTCGGGATCGCCGCGCTCGCCTCGATAGCACTCGCCCGTCCGCTGCTTGTCGTGCTCGCCAAGCGCATCGCCACGCTCAACTCCGAGCGCCAGCCCGAGATTCACGCCAGGCTGGCAGACCCCGACCGGCGTCGAGCGCTAACCATTCTCACCGCGATCGTTGGGCTCACGTTCACGATCGACGGCGCCAGCCAGATCGCGCTCGCTCTGACCGTCCCGACCCGCACGTTCGTCGTCGACTCGACCGCTGCGCGGATCGTTGTCCTCGCTACGGGCATGCTCGTAACGATCTGGTACCTCCGCTACCAAAAGGAGCGGCGCGAAAGAGGACGCCTCGCCCGCCAGCTTTGAGCGCCGCGAATAGTCCCCCGGCCGAGGCCCAGGTCAGCGTGCGGCGCGCCTGTGGGCGTGGCAGATGCCGACGAGTCCTACCGAGGATCGAGGATTACGATAGGGATTGTCCGACCCTTCGCGTTGCGCTGGAAGAACTCGTATCCAGGGTAGAAAGCGACGAACTGCGGCCATAGGCGATCACGCTCGTCGTCAGTGGCGACGCGGGCGCGGACGGTACGAATAACAGAGCCAATCTGAATCGTGGTGTCTGGGTTTGCCTTGAGGTTGTGAAACCACGCGGGGTGGGTTGGCTGTCCGGCTTTCGAGGCGACCACGGCGATCGCGTTGCCGGTGGCGTGATACATCAGCGGTGACGTTCGCCGCCTCCCGCTTTTGGCGCCGGCGTGGTCGACCAGGACGATCTTCGCGTCAGGCCAGCCAGGCAGGCGCCCGCCGACCTGACCGCGCGACCACCGGTACAGCGCGACATGGATCTTTGTGGACCGTCGACCCAAGTAGATGCCGCGCTTGTTCAGGAACTGAGAGCTTGCGTCCGTGAACTGTCCGAGCCGGGTCACTGTGATAGCTGTGAAGGCCAGTTGAAACCGAGGCCCTCGCGCCGGTCGAGAACGAGACCACTTGAGGAGATCTGAGATCGATAACCGCGAGGTCCTCGCGGGGTCTTTGCCGATTGAGGTTTCACCAGTGCCCGAAGTCGCCCGAGGCCCAGACCGCCACCTCGGCGGTTGTCGAGTCCGGGCGGGGGTAGGCCGCTGACGGCCTTGGTTGACGTGCATAGGACCGTACTTGCGCCCGTGGGTCCTAGAGCAGGATGATCCTCGCAGGCGATCCCGACGTAGCCGTGGAGGGTCGCGCTCATCTCACCTCGTGATGATGCTTTGGCCGGATGCGGCGGTACAGCCAGAGGAACAGCGGAAACTCCACCCACTGCAGGACCGCCCAGGTCAGCGCCTTGCGCCGCGGCAGGCCGCGAGCCTGTGCGTCACGGAGCACCCATCCGGTCGACAACGCCGCTGCGGACACAAGCACCAGCACAATCACATCGCCCGCGACGGTCTTGCTCATCGTGCTCTCCTTCGCCCCAAGGTCAAGTAAGCCACCGGTCCGATCAGATTCTGCGTGGCCACCACACGCCACAGAAGCTTGGGGCCGCGCAGGCGGCCTGCGGGCCTGCGCGCGATGTCGCGCTCGACGGCAGCGATTACGACCAACTCGACGCCAAGCAGAGCCCACACCGCGCGGCGGACGGCTGGACTGAGTCCTCGATAGCGCGTGGTCAGTTCGCCGATCAGCTTTTCGAGGCTGGTTACCATCGGTGCCCTCTCACGCTCGTTGGGGTCGCGCGGGTTGTCTCTTTCGGGCCTGACTCCCCACGGCGAGAGCTGCCCGGCCAGTGCCAGCCATCTCGGCTAACTCGGTGACGATGTCCTCGAGCACCGAGGTCTGCAGCGAGTAGATGATGTTGCCGCCACGCCGAACCGACCTAACCAGACCTGCCGCCTCGAGCACCTTGAGGTGGCGCGAGACCGAAGGCCAGGAGATCTCAAAGTGGCTCGCAAGCTCGCCCGCCGCCAAATCCGTTTCGCGCAGAAGCACGAGAAGCTTCCGCCGGGTGGGATCGCCGAGGGCTCGGTAGGCGTTTGCGAGCGACATCACCGTTAGCAATTTGGCACACGCGCTAAATACGTAAGCTCGCCGCTTCGCGCGTGCACAAAACTGAGCTCCCGCTTTCCGGCCCTGGCGGGACCAGAGCAGCCACCTCGGCCTAGTCGCTGACGTCGCATCTGCCGTCCCGGCTGGCACTGGCCGCGAAAATGCTCACCGCAGCGACCTTGCGCCAGCGGAGATTCAACGAGCAATTCGCCGGCCGACTGGTGTCTCAACAAATGAAGGCACGTTTGGACCCACTGCCGACTCTCGTTGGCTCAACCACGAGGGAGTTGCTTCATGTCCACTTTCTTGTTCGTCTATCGCGCGCCAACGCATTACCAGCCGGGCTCCCCCGACACGATGGCCAAATGGAACGCCTGGTTTGAGGACCTGAGTTCTCATGTCGTATCTGTCGGCAACCCGATCCTCGCAGGCAGCGCCTTGGGTAACTGCGCCACCGACACCGCTCTGGGTGGATATTCGCTCATCACTGCCGAGGACATCGACGAAGCGATCGGCTTGGCGGAAGGCTGCCCGTTCCTGAGCATCGGCGGCGGAGTGGAAGTCGGGGAACTGACGCTTCTCAACCCCGCAAGCGTTGACACCACGATCGAGGATCACGCACGCGCCACCCAGCTCGCCCGCTGACGTTGTGGCTGAAGCCCACCGTGGGCACTGGCTCACCAGATCGCGACGATGGGGCAGTGTCTACGACGGGTCTGGGATGGAGCCCGTCGTTGGCGTCACGACTTGTCTATTTGACCTGCGGTCAGTGCACGGTTCGGCCCTCGGGCTGACTGACCGCGGAAGCTCTCGGTCAGGCTGAGCACCGTCACGCCCGGGCAGCTGCACTGTCGGGGATCCAGATGGTCGCAACTATCTGCTGCGGGCTTCGTTTCAACCGCCGGAGGGCATCCGCTGATCCTCGGGTGCGAGCCCAGGAGCTGGCGATTACCGATGACGCTAACGAACGCCAAATGTGGCCCGCATAGCTGACGCGCGGCATGACCATAATGGGGGTGTGGCGCTGTGGGGCCGTCCCGCCCGGTGGCGAGCCGCGGTTATCGCCGTCGCGTTCGGCGCCTTGGTGGTGCGGTTGTTGATCATCGCTCACAGTCGTGGTGGCCAGGACTTGCGGATGTACACGTACTTCAGCCGTCTGCCTCTGCATGGCGTGAACCCGTTCGGGTCACCTCGGGGTGGCTTGTTCCCGCCGGTCGATGGAAACAACCCCCCGCTGGAGATCGCTGTGTTTGCGGGACTGCTGGCGATTCACGACTCGCCGACAACGCTCCGACTGCTGTTCGCGTTCGCTGATGTTGCGGTCGTGTTGCTGATCGGCCTGCGGTTCCCGCGCCCCCGTCGCTGGCGGGCTGCGTTCATCGTCTTCTACGCCTTCAACCCGTTTGTGCTGTTTGCCTGGACGGCGTTCGCGGAGGACAAGACGCTGCTCTTCCTCGGCATCGCTGCGTGGGTGCTCGCGCTCGAACGCGACCGTGAATGGGGATCCTGGGCGGCCGCGTCCGCGCTGACCGTGTTCAAGTTCCTGGGCGCGTTCGCGGTGCCCGTGCTGGCGCTTCACTGGCTTCGCACACGTCATCGGCGCGCGCTTGCGCCGATCGCGGCGTTCGTCGCCATCTTCTTGGCGAGCAACCTCGCTTGGTTCCCTGAGAGCCTTGACGTATTCACCCGCCGCAACACGCGACTCGCCATTGATCCGCCAATCCACGCGAGCCCGACGATTCTGCTGGCGCGGCTCGGTGTCTACGCGCCGATCGAGGCCCAACTGCTGACCGCTGCGGCACTTGTGGCAATCTTTGCGTGCTTCGTGGCGCGACGGATCGACGTGCGGGACGCTGTCGTCTGGTCGCTGTTCGCCGGATACGTCTTCCTGCCCGACGATGCCTTCAACCGCTTGCTGCTCATCACGCTGCCGTTCATGCTGATTCTCCATTACTCGATCGCCCGATGGGTTGCGATCTGGATCGTTTCCAGCGTGGCAGCCCTGGCCGGCGTGACTGCCACGCGAGGCGTCCCGCACGTGCTCGCGACGTTCGCAGGTCCGCTACGCGCCGTGTTCACCAACGAAGCCACAGTCCCCCATGTGATCTGGATGAACCTGCTACCAGCGCTCGTGGTCACGTTCCACTTCCTGGATCGCCGCCGCGCTGGTGTGAGCACCGGGTACTCGCCGCCAACGCCCGGACATCCGTCGCGTCTCAGCTCCGCGCCCTCCCGACAACACGGA
>JALYTU010000628.1 GCA_030854125.1 Actinomycetota bacterium
CAACCAGCCGTCGGCACTAGTGAAGGTCAGTCACGTCGCATGACTCGACGTCGAGGCCTCTCCTCCAAGCAGCACCACGAGATCGCGCAGATCAAAGAGGCGTTAGGAAAATCCGACGCTTCGCTGCACCACTACGCAGTCACGCTTGACCAGTTCGATCGAACCGCCGAGCGCAACCCCGGACGTGACCTCAGCGCTCAGCGAGCTCGAGTGCTCACCGAGATTCACCGGGAGCTGCTGCACGCTTCGCGACGCCTGGAAGCGCTCCATACCGGCCTGCAGGCCCAAGAGGACTTGCGTCAGGCGCTGGACGCGTCGGCCGCCGGCTATGCCACGTGGAGCTCCGCGCTCGGTTCGCGGGACGTCAATGTGATTGCTACCGGTAGGGCCCGGATGCAGCAACAGTTCGCTTCAGCCGCGGACCATGGCGAGCGTGCGGTGTCCCACTTGGCCAGAGGAGTCTGAGCGCGATGGCTCACTGGTTTGACGATCTGGCGCGCACCTATTCACGCCGCAGCGCGCTTCGCGGCGCTGGGCTCACCGCAGCGGCGCTGCTGCTGCCGATCCGGCGGCTGCCCACGGCCGAGGCGCTCGAGAGCGAGAGCTGCTTCCTGCCGTGCCTGACCCGCGCCGCGGCCCAGGCCATACAGGCCACTAATTCGTGTGATACGCGCTACGCGGTGAGTAGCTGGGCCGAGAGCGTCCCCTCCGTCGGCGCGGTTTTGAAAAACATGCGCAACCAGAATTGGACCCGCTGCTATGCGACGGCGTCACTCGATTACCACGAGGAGCACAACCGCTGCACGTTCCAGCCTGACTGCGGCGACCCGAGCACCTATCACGGCACGACACCCATTCAGCTGCCGCCGCAGTCCCCCAGCGTCTGTCCCGGACCGAGCATTTACGTCAACTGCGGAGACCAGCCGTGCTGCGATCTTGCCTACGCGAGCTGCGTGGGCTGTAACAACGGGCCCGTGTGCTGCCGCAACGGCGGCAACTGCTGCGGCGGGTGAAATGCCTCGGTGCAGGGAGTTGGACTGCGCTTAGTCTTAATACGCTGGAGAATCACATCGGTCCGCCCCATGCGGACGGGCGGCATGCCGCGCTCCGCTTCGCGGACCCACCCGTGCGACCCGCGTAGATTGCCCCGCTGGCGGTCGCCAATGCGCGCGCGAGGCTGCGGCGCCGCCGCGGTGAACAATCATGCGGAGGGGCTCCAAACCGTCGGCGTCGGGCGCCGATCGGGCTCGATTGAATCCAGCGATCTGGATCATCCGCGTCGCCACGACGAACGATCGCCTTCGCCCCACACGGGTGCTGCGACGCGAAGCGTCGGCACCAACCTCTGCATATGCAGTGGGCCATGATCACCGGGATGAGCCTGGGTGACCGGACCCCATTCATCGGTCCACCTGCGCTGAGAGCTGATGGTTGGTTGGTTTCTGCAGGGTAAGGCTGCCGCCGGCGTGAACGGAAGGAGGCCGGAGGCCGACTGCAGTTCAGCGCTGGCGGGCGCGGCCTGATGAGCGGTCCGCCAACCGTCGGCGAACACGGCCGGCGCGATCATCCCGTGCGCCCGGTGGGGCCTGAGACGGTTGTAGTCCAGGCGGAAGTCCTCGACCATCACCTTGACCTCCGTCAGACACGAGAACACCTCGACGGCGAGCAGCTCGTCACGGACCCGGCTGTTGAAGCTCTCCACGAACGCGTTCTCCCAGGGTGAGCCGGGCTCGATGAACGCCACCCCGGTGCGGGAGAAGCGACACCAGTCCCGCAACGCCGCTGAGGTCATCTCCGGTCCGTTGTCACAGCGCACGAACTCCGGGTAGGTGCCGCGCTGGCGCACGATGCAATCGAGCACGTCGACGACGTGGTCAGCGTCGATGCGCCGCTCAGCTTCTATCGCCAGCGCCTCGCGGGTGAACTCGTCCACGACGTAGAGCAGCTTCACCGCGCGGCCGTCTTCGGTCACGTCGAACTGGTTGTCGCGTTC
Organism: Actinomycetota bacterium; assembly: GCA_030854125.1. Classification (GTDB taxonomy): domain Bacteria; phylum Actinomycetota; class Thermoleophilia; order Solirubrobacterales; family Solirubrobacteraceae; genus Palsa-465. Next base: position 1,994 of record JALYTU010000628.1, read on the forward strand.
TTCGCGATCCTGTTCACCGGCCGCTACCCCCGCGGGATCTTTGACTTCAATGTCGGCGTGCTGCGCTGGTCCTGGCGCGTGGGCTTTTACTCCTACAGCGCGCTCGGAACCGATCGCTACCCGCCGTTTACGCTCGCCGACGTCCCGGACTACCCAGCACGGCTGGCGGTCGAGTACCCGCAGCAGCTCTCGCGCGGCCTAGTGCTCGTCAAGTGGTGGCTGCTCGCATTGCCGCACTACCTCATCGTCGGCGTGTTCGCCGGCGGCGCATGGGCCGGACTCAACGCCGCCAACCACGCCGGCGCATCGACCTCCTGGGGCGGTCTGATCAGCCTGCTAGTGCTGATTGCTGGCGTCGTGCTGCTGTTCACTGGGCGCTACCCAAAGGCGATCTTCGAGTTCGTGATGGGGATGAACCGCTGGTGCTTTCGCGTCGCTGCGTACGCGACGCTGATGACCGACGCCTACCCGCCCTTCCGGCTGGACATGGGCGGCCAGGAGCCCGAGCCGGCCAGCGCTCAGACCGACGCCATCACGCCCAAGCCAGTGCCCCGGCTGTCATGAACAAGGCTCGGCCTCGCCGCTCACGGGCGACTGCCCCATGGCGTCGCTCTGATGCCCTTTCGGTCTCGGTAGCCG
>JALYTU010000629.1 GCA_030854125.1 Actinomycetota bacterium
GGCCGAGGTCGCGCGGGCCGAGGTCGTGCGGGCCGACGCGGTGGCCGGCTTGCGTGTCCGGCTGGCCGGCTTGCGCGTCCGGCTGGCCGGCTTACGCGTCGAAGCCGACGCCGGCTTGCGGGTTGAAGCCGACGCCGGCTTGCGGGTTGAGGGCGACGCGGGCTTGGTCGCGCCGGTCGAAGCCTTGGTGGTGGTGGGCTTGTCTGCGCCCGAGCTGCTTGCGGTTGCCATCGAGGGTCTTGCCTCCATCAGTGCTGATGATTTTCAGTTTGGGTTCGCTCAAATGATCGAACACATGTTTGTAAACCGCAAGCCCGTTGGGGTTACATTCTTGAGAACAGATGATCACCCCGGCGACCCACTACACGCGCAGCGGCGACGCCAGCATCGCCTACCAAACGCTCGGTGACGGGGACTGCGACCTCGTGGTCATCACCGGCCCCGCCTCGCACCTGGAGCGAATGTGGGAGGAGCCGCGCACCGCCCGGACCTTCCGCCGGATGGCCGACTTCGCGCGGCTGATCATGTTCGACCGCCGTGGGACCGGACTCTCGGATTCCGTCCCCGAGCCGCCGACGCTCGAGCAGCAGGCCGATGACCTGCTCGCCGTGCTGCAGGCGGTCGGCTCGCGGCGCACGGCGATCATCGGTGGCTCGGATCTGGGGCTGTCGGCGCTGTTCGCCGCCACCTACCCCGACCGCGTCAGCGCGCTCGTGCTCAGCGGGGTCGCCGCCGACGGTCAGCACACGCTGATCGGCTCCTCGCGCGAGAAGATGCTCGACGCGATCGAGAGCGGCTGGGGCGATGGGTCGCTCGTCTCGGTGTTCGCGCCCAGTCAGGTCAACAACCGCGAGTTCGTCGAATGGTGGGGCCGGATGCAGCGCTCGGCGGTCAGCCCCGGGATGGCCCGCAAGCTGATGGAGATGACCGCCCAGACGGATCTGCGCGCGGTGCTGCCAACGATCCGCGTGCCCACCCTCGTCCTGCACGTGACCGGGGACCGCGTCGTCCCCGTCGCGGCCGGGCGCGAGGTGGCGCAGCTGATCCCCGGCGCGCGCTTTGTCGAGTGCGCCGGTGAAGACGCGTACTCGTGGTCAGATCCGCCGGCGATGGAGGAGATTGAAGAGTTCCTCACCGGCCGCCGGTCGCGGGCGCACAGTGACCGGGTCCTGGCCACGGTGCTGTTCACCGACATCGTCGGCTCGACCGAGCATCTCTCCCGCGACGGTGACGTGGTCTGGCGCCGGCGGCTGGAGGCTCACAACGACGTCGTGCGCGCCGGTCTGCGCAACTGGCGCGGGCACGAGGTCAAGACGAGCGGCGACGGCTTCCTGGCCACCTTCGACGGGCCGGCCCGGGCGGTCAACTGCGCGGCCGAGATCGTGGCCGGCGTCGAGGCGCTCGGGCTGCAGCTGCGGGCCGGGGTGCACACCGGCGAATGCGAGCTGCGCGACGAAGACGTGACCGGGATCGCCGTCCACATCGCCTCCCGGGTTATGCACGAGGCGCAGCCGGGGGAGGTGCTGGCGTCGAGCACGGTCAAGGAGCTGGTCGTCGGATCGGGGCTGCGCTTCGCCGACCGGGGTGCGCGCGAACTGCGGGGCGTCCAGGACGAATGGCGCCTGTTCGCGCTGCATCGCTGACGTAGGCACCCGACGCACCGACGGGTCTGCGGGTCTAGGCGAGGTCGGCGGCGGGCAGGGCGCCGTCGAGCCCGACTCGACGTAGCCAACGTGGCGGGTCGACGAGCTCCTGCAGGGTCGGCAGCGCCTCGGGAGCGGAGAAGACGTGCTCCAGCCCGGCGGTCCCCACGCGCGCCACGATGGCATCGCAGAAGGCCTTGCCCTGCTCGTACTGGCGCATCTTCAGATCCATGCCGAGCAGCCGCCCGAGCAGACGCGAGAGGCCGGTCTGAGACTGACGCCGGCGGTCCAGAGCAGCTCGCAGCTTGGGCAGCGACGGCAGCAGGTCCGGGGCGACCGCGTCCATGACGTGCTCGGCGTGGCCCTCGATAACCGCCATCACCGCCTGCACGCGGTCCAGCGTCTCGCGCTCGCCCGTGTTGGTGACGACCGCGATCAGATCACCGCGCCGCAGGGAGCCGAGCACGTGGCGGACCTCGTCGCGGCTGGGCAGCCGCAGCTTGCGCTCACGGTCCATGCGCAGCTCGGCCTTGGCCAGCAGCTCGCGCACCAGCCCGGCGACGTGTCCGTGCAGCCACGGCACGCCCGAGAACTGGATGGCATGGGTGACCTCGTGCAGCGCGACCCAGGTCATGAACTCCTGCTCGTCGGCGCCGAACGCCTCCACCGCGCGGCCAAGGTTGGGGAGCACGAACAGCAGCCGCGGCGGGCTCGCGTCCGGGGAGTCGTCGAGCAGGACAAGCTCGTATTGGCCGAGCACGCGCTGCGCGAGGTAGCCGAGTACGACCGCGACCTCGGTGGTGACGACGAACCCCATCGCGAGCTGGGCGGCCGGTTTGAGCGGGCCCAGGCCGCCGCCGGCGCGCTCCAGCACCGGATCCAGCAGCGTCCGCATCCCCGCGATGTTGGTCGCGATCCACTCCCGGCGCTCGATCCCCTCCGGCGGCGGCAGCGGGCGCACGGGCTCAAGCCCGGTGTAGTCG
>JALYTU010000630.1 GCA_030854125.1 Actinomycetota bacterium
GCTTTGATGATCGCGCTTCGATCTGAGTCGAGCCGACACCCCGCCTCGACGTGCCTAGTCTCGAAGCTCCGACGTGCTCAAGCTTGCCCGCTTCGCTGCGCTAACGCGCAGCTCCGCACACAGTTTCACCATCCGGTGCAGCGTCTACGTTGCATACGCATGGGCCGACGCAGCAGAAACCGGGCGTACGGGGTCGATCGGCAGACTGAGGACCGGGTGACGGCCGCGGTCCCGCGGAGCCGCATGGCTCGCGTGCAGGTCGACGACGTAACCTGGAGCGAATTCCGGGCGAGCCTTGGGGCGACTCCGGCCAGCGTGGCGCTCGGGAAGCTCGTGGAGCGGGAGGTCGCGGCGTCACGACGTCGGTCGGCACCGGACGAAGCCGCAGTCGCTGTGGCAGTCGCCGAAGCTCGCGGCGTCGCATCTGAGTTGCGAGATCTGATCGACCGCCTTGATGCCGCAAGGGACCGCGCCGGCCGATGACGCGCACTGATTCACCCGGTCGCGGGTGCATGCATCGAGGCGCGCGCTTCCGTCCGGACGCGGCGCTATAACGAAGCTGTCTTTGGCAACCCAAAGAATTTTGCAAACGCAAAATAGGAAACGCCCCGGACGTATGCCTCGTTACCTCACGATCCAGAAAGTGGCGCAGCTGGCCCGCTGCGAGCATCGGACTGTCCGCCGCGCGATCAGGAGCGGTGAGCTGAACGCCTCGCTCATCGGCGGGAGGTGGATCGTCAGAGAAGACGCGGTCGAGGCGTAGTTTGAGGCGCGAGCGAACCACCGCATCCTCTCGGCCAGCCGCGTGGGTGTGGCCCCAAGTCGGCGGAATCGGCCGCAACCCTCGGCGAGAAGCGGATCGCCACGGCCCGGCAGCGTCGCCGACCTCGAGGCGATCCGCGAGAGAATCCTCGAACCGTGAGCATCCAAAAGCGCAGCAGCTCGTACGTCGTTCGCTGGCGGGAGGGAGGCCGGCAGCTGTCCCGCTCGTTCACGCGCCGCGGCGACGCCGTCGCGTTCGAGACCGACGTCAAGCGCCGCCAACAGCTCGGCGCGCTAGCGCCCGGAGTGATCCAGTCCAGGATGACGCTCGCCGAGTTCGTCCGCGAGGAGTGGTGGCCGCGCTACGCCGTCCCGAACCTCAAGCCGTCGACACAACGGCGGTACCTGGAAGTGTGGGGCACGCACCTGCTGCCGGCACTCGGTGACTACGAGCTCCGCGCGATCACGCCGATGCGCATCGAGGACCTGCGGGCTGACTTCGACGCCCACCGAATCGGCGTCCAGACGCAGCGCAAGGCGCTGATGATGCTCCAGGGCATCCTTCGGCGGGCCGTCGTCCGCGGCCACATCCCGGCGAATCCCGTCTCGGTGGTCGACAAGCCGCGGCAGCCGCCGACCCGGCGTCCGGACCCGCTTTCACCGATCACCGTCGAGCGGATCCGCGCGCAGCTGACCCAACGCGACGCGGCGCTCGTCAGCCTCCTGGCATACGCCGGCCTGCGGCCCGACGAGGCGACAAAGGCGAGGTGGCGCGACCTCAGGGAGCGGACGATCCACGTCTACGCGTCGAAGACCGAGCGGGCCCGCACGATCAAGCTGCTGCAGCCGCTGGCTCAGGACCTCGCCGAGTGGCGGATGGCGTCTGGTCGACCAGCGGACTCGTTTCTGATCTTCCCTACGCACGACGGCGCCGAGTGGCAGCTCCACGACCGCCAGAACTGGCGCCGGCGGATCTACCAGCCGGCGGCCAAACGGGCGGGAGTCACGGGCGATCTCCGGGTCTACCGCCTCCGAGGGTCCTTCGTCTCGCTCCTGCTGTGGGAGGGGCACAGCCTGACGTACGTCGCGGAGCAGGCGGGGCACAGCGTCGCGACGCTCGCAAAGCACTACGCGGGAACGCTCGACGAGCTGGAGGACAAGCCTCGGACGCCCGCCGCGGAGGCGATCAACGCGGCCCGAAGCCAACTCAAGTGTGCGCAGAGTGTGCGCACCCATCTGACCGAGGAAAACGGGGAACCTACCGAATCCCCTGCAACGGCGGGAGTGGACGATACTGGGCTCGAACCAGTGACCTCCGCCTTGTCGAGGCGGCGCTCTCCCAGCTGAGCTAATCGTCCTGGGAACGACAAATGTAGCGCGAGCGGCACGCCTCGCGCTACCCGTTCGGCGCGGCGCGAGAGAGCCGGTGGCGGCTTGCCCTCGGGCAAGAGGGTCAGTAGCCTCGAAAGCATGAGGGATCGCGTTCGTCGCGACGGAATGTTGCTCGCCCTGATCGCTGTGAGCGCATCGGCCTGTGCCCTGTTGCCGGCCGCTGCCCAGGCCTCCGTGCGCGTCACGCTGCGCCCGGGGACGGGCGGACCCCGCACCGGCTTTGTCCTGCGCTTCCGCAACCCCTCGCGAACCGGCATGATCGCCGGGATCCGACGCGTGGATCAGGTGGTCGTCAGCGGCCCCCGCGGATCACGTTGCGTCTCGAGCGTCGTCGACAGCCTGCGACCGGCCGCGGCCGGCGCCGGCATGCGCACCGTGCTGCGGCCCGGCGGCCGCGGCCGGTGGTGCAGCGGGCGCTTTCACGGGCGTCTGGTCGCCTATCAGTCGACGGTGTGTAACCCGGGTCCGACG
>JALYTU010000631.1 GCA_030854125.1 Actinomycetota bacterium
CAGCAACCACGGTCTTGAGCAGCGTCCAGGCGGTCGCACCGGTCCGGCGATACCAGACCCGGTTGCCGACCGTGTTGGCCGCGTTCGTCCAGCCCAGCGCCACCCAGCCGTGATCCCCGTCCGCGACCGCCGTGACCGCGCTCGGCGAGGTCGGTGGCGTCAGCGTCGGCGTGTAGCCAAAGGCGAACTGAACGGTAGCGGTCGAGCCGAAGTAGGGCAGGTCGAGGCCGACCGCAGTGATCGTTACCGTGTACGTGATCCCGGTCGCCATCGGCGGGTTGCACACCGGATGGTAGGAGTTGATCTGACCGATTTGCACGCCGCTGTCAGCAATGGTGTTCAGTCCCGGATCCTGAATGACCACGCGCCAGCTTTTTTGCCCCTGGGCGCCGTCGCCGGGGTTGTATGCGAAGGCGACCGCCGGCTGCCCGCTGTTGGCCGGCGAGGCCGCCGCGCCGCTGATCGTCGGCGGATCGCCGAAGACCAAGGAGCCGAGTGTCGAGAGCGGCGAGAGCGCGCCGAGGACGGCATCGACCACCTGCGCCTCAAACAGGATGGCGTCGCCGGGGTTGGGCGTATCGAAGGCATTCACGCCCGGCCCGCTGAACTGGAACGTCAACGTCTCAGTGCCGTCGGGATTGACCACCACCGAGCCGCCCGGCCCCATATCGCTCGTCTGCAACGCCGGCGACGCCGGGCCGGTCTGCCACACGCCCAGCACGATGCTGCCGCCCACAAGGGCCTCGGTGTTGCTGTAGACGACGTTCGCTCCCGAGTTCCCGGTGATGTAGTACATCGTCACGTTGCCGAGCTCGTCGACGTTCGCGAAGGCCCCACCCTGCGAATCCGCGGCCGGGAGCGCGGCGTCGGGCAGGTTGGACCACGAGCTCAACGTCGTGGTCAGCGCGGCGACCTGGCAGACGGCGGTGGCGCCCGTGGCGCCGACTCCACCGAGCAGGAAGACATCTGCTTGGGCCGGAGTGCCGGGGATGCCGAGCACGATCATGGAATGGAAAGCCACCGGGTGTGCGAGCGAGGTTGTGGTCGCCCACGTGCCCGGAGTGCCGCCGTTGGACGTCTGGGTAATCACCGACCTCTCGCAGGGCTGAAAACCCGCCGACGCGCCACCCGAGTTCTGGTAGCCGCCGAAGGTGAACAGGCAGCCATCGAATGCCAGACTGGTGTGCCCGTACTTGGCGTTCACCATCGCAGCGTCGGTCGGCCAGCTGCTCGCGCTCGCGGCCAGGCTGCCGTTGGCGTAGATCCCGCTGACGTGGACCGCGGCGGTTGGCGTTCCGGCCTGGAGCCCACCTGCAGCGGAGCCGGCGGTGGTGAGCCCGCCGCTGACCATCAGGAACTGCTGGGGGGAGTTGCCGGCCCAGTACATGCAGGCCGACGCCGAGCAGATCGGGACGATGTACCGACCCTCAAAGATCCACGCCCCGGCCAGCGAGCCGTCGGCGTTCATCCGGCAGCGCCAGATCGCGTCGCTGAGGTTGCCGTATTCGTCGATGCCCCCGATCAGGTAGACCCAGGTGGCCCCGCCGGGGATCGTGACCACGCATGAGGCGAACTGCGTCAGCGGGCTGACAGCCGCGGGCACGAAGACAGCGGCCCCGGAGCCGCTGAGGACCGGGTTCGGCTGCGCGCCGGGGAGGAGCGCGCCGGTGAAGGCCCAGCCGCCCAAGGAGCCACCCGCCGGCTGCGCGGTGAAGCTGTCCGGCGCGTTGATAAAGGACGATCCCGGCAGGCCAAGCCCCGACCCGGCGTTGCCCCCGATGATGGTCACCCCGGAGCCGACCGCAGCGGTGGCGAAACCCCGGCGTAGGGAGCCGCCTGGCGGGATGGGCGGATAGCTGGTGGCGACGTCAGAGCCGATCCAACCGCTGTTCCAGATCTGCTCGCCAGTCGAGATCCTCGTGGCCTTGACCTTGAGAGAGCCGACCGACGGTGCGCTGGTCAGCGATAACGTCTCGCTGGTGTAGTTGTTCGAGAGCAGCCCGCTGATGCTCATGGCACCACCCAGAACGGACGCGACGCGGCGATGACGCTGGTGGTCTGCACCGCGGTCGGCCCTACCGGCGTGAAGGAGGCCGAGTGCGGCGACTCCAGCGAGTTGCCGATGGCGTTATGGGCGATCACCGTGAAGGTGTAGGCGACGCCGTTGGTCAGCGAGATCACCGTGTCATTGGTCGGTGGCGGCGTGCCGCTGAACGTCTGCGTGGGCTGGGCAACCCCCCCGATGTAGGGCGTGACGATGTAACTGTTCAGCGCCGAGCCCCCATTCGTCGGGGCTGTGATCGCCACACTGGCCGAGTGCGATCCGCTCGACGACGCCAGCGGCGCGACCGGGGTCGCCGGGACCGTGGACCCGCCTGACGACAGGGTGACCGGCGCCGAGGCGTCAGAAGCCGGGTACTGGCTGAGCAGGCTCGAGCCGTTCAGGTTGAGGGCCTGGACCACGAACGTATACGTGAACGACGTCGAGAGGCCGATGATCGTCGTCGACGTCGATCCGGCGGCGATGCCGGTGACCGGCGTCTGAGCCGTCGCGCCGATGTAGAGCGTGACCGTCCACGACGTGATCGCGCTCCCGCCGGTCCCACCCGGAGACCACGAG
>JALYTU010000632.1:0-967 GCA_030854125.1 Actinomycetota bacterium
CATCCCGGCCTGGAACAGCGAGTTCATCGCCCGCTTCGTCACCCCCGAATCTCACGTCAAGGTCATCAGCCACGTCGGCGAGCCGACCGACCACATCGTCGCGGTCGGCGTCAACGTGCAGGCCGACTTGATCGCTCTCGCCTGGAACCAGAACCTCGCCCCCGGCCGTGCGACGGTCGTCCGCGAGACGCTCGCGCAGAGCCCGATCCCTGTCCTCCTCCTCCCCACAACCGTCACGGCGGGAATGAACCGGCGGGACGACGCGGCATGACCGGCGGAGAGAGCGCCGAGCTTTGCGTCCCGCCATGAACAGGCCGAGCGGGCGCCGGCGCGGACGGCGCCGCGTGCTTGCTCGTTCGGGTGGTCACCAGTGCGCTTGTCGCAGTCGGGCGCGGCGAGCAACCGGGACGGCCGTCGCGACCTCCCTGATCAGCCGCGATCACCGATCTGCCCGGAGCGCGCGCGATGCAGTCGAAGCGTTTCAAGGCGCGCTTCGGCCCGAGGACGTGGCGAAGCGCGGAGAGTGGCGCGCGGCCGAGCGGCGCGACGCCTAGCCGCGCGCGTAGAAACCCGCAACACGACCAGGGTCTGATCCCGATGGGACGGCGACATTTGCCGCGTACGGTGAGTCTTGGAAACGAGTAGGAGGACCGAGATGTTCAAGAACGTGGTCGTCGGGGTGGATGAGCATGAAGGCGGCCGTGACGCGGTCGCGCTGGCCAGGTTGCTCGTGAGCGAGGGTGGCGAGCTAACGCTTGGATACGTGTACCACGGAGATGCCCATGTGTGGCGCGGGTCAAGCGCTCCGTACGAAGCCGTCGAGCGCGAGCGCGCTCGCGAGCTGCTCGAGAAAGCCCGCGATGAGGCTGGTATCGAGGCCCAGCTGCGCTGGAGAAGCGCCGCTTCGGCCGGGCGCGGACTGCACGAGCTCGCCGAGGAGATCGGTGCTGACGTGCTCGTCGTGGGC
>JALYTU010000632.1:977-2619 GCA_030854125.1 Actinomycetota bacterium
GCTCATCGCGACGCGGACTGTTCGGGCGCGTCCTGGTTGGAGACGATACCCGTGCCGCACTTAACGGCGCTTCGTGCGCTGTCGCGATCGCGCCTGCCGGCTACGCGGACCATCCGGCTTTGATGCGAGAGATCGGCGTCGGGTATGACGCGTCGCCCGACAGCGAGCATGCGCTGGGTCTCGCCCGCAACCTCGCGGCCGAGCAGCACACCAAGCTCTCGGCATTCGAGGCTGTCTTCGTCCCAGCCCGCCTTTACGCGGCACCCGCGTGGCCCGACGCTACGGCGATCGAGGAGATGGTGGACGCGGCCCGCGAGCGCATCGCAGGCCTCGGCGGCGTCGAGCCGCACGCGGCCTACGGCGAGCCGGCCGAGGAGCTTGCGCTGTACAGCGCGTCGCTTGACCTGCTGGTAGTCGGCTCGCGCAGCTATGGGCCGATTGGGCGACTCGTGCATGGAAGCACCTCGCACCACCTCGCCCGGACCGCACGATGCCCGCTGCTCGTGCTGACGCGGGCCGCTCGGGCCGCAGAGACGCCAGGCGCCTCCGAACAGGATCCGAACGCTGCAATCGTGGCGAAAGCCTGAATGGAAGCGCTAGAGAGCACCCGCTGGACTGCGCTCAGGCGATCGCGGAGGAACGTCATGAGCTCGCGCTCACGGAAGGCTCACCGTCGCACTGGACGCGTCCAGCGCGACGAGACAAGCGTTTGCCGGACGATCCTCGATGTCACCGGCGAGATCGACACCGCGCTGATCGTGATCTCGGACAGGCGGGCGCACCGCTGTGCGGTCAGCACTCCTTCCGACGTCTCGGATTCGGGTCGAGATCAGCACGTCGGGTGATGGCCGCGCACGTAGCGGCGGGCACGATCGAGGTCCGATGCCTCCGGCTACCACCTCAAAGCCCTCCTAGGAATGGAGAACTTGCCGAAGCCCACTACGAACGACCGCGTGGTCGTCGGCGATCACTACTCAAATCATGCCGAATGAGCCAGCCTCATCTGGTCAGGAGCGATAGGTCGGTCAGGTCTCGCCAATTCGCGTCAACGGGGTGCGGCGTGATCGAGTGACTCGAGATAAGGGGCGAGGTATTTCGCAGCGATCTTCGTTGGTGGCGACCACATTGGTGTTTCGCTGATCTGCGAGCTTGACCCGTGTCCCCCGGTGATGTGGGCGCTCAGGTACAGCGGCCGGTCGCCGCCGAGGAGGATCCCGTGGATCACGGGATGAAACTTGGTGGGCTCGATTGGGGCCCCGGCGAGCGCGGCGATCGCCTCCGCGGCGGTGTCTGCCTGCTGGGCGGCGATGCCTCCGTGCTTGACAGCGAAATCGGTTGCGTCCCCGGCCGCGTACACGCGCTCGAGGCCCTGCACCTTGCAGTGGGCGTCGATCGAGATGAACCCGTTTGCGGCTTGCTTGGGGACCCCCGGCGTGGAGGGCCCGGACAGCTCCGGCAACGCGATCACGCGGTCGACGTGCAGGCGACGCGAGCCTGGGTGGATCGATACCTGACCTGGCTCGGGCGTCTCGCAGTGAGCCGAGGTGATCGTGAGGATCCCGTGCTGCTCGAGCAACCGCTCGACGGCATCACTGACCGCCTGGCCAAAGATCGCCAGCGGAGCGTCCTCAGGGGTCACGAG
>JALYTU010000633.1 GCA_030854125.1 Actinomycetota bacterium
CTTCAACGAGATGCTCCAGCGGCTTCAGACCGAGCGATGGGAGGCCACCGGGCGGGTGCTCGCCGCGCAGGAGGCAGAACGCCTGCGGATCGCCCAAGAGCTCCACGACCAAGTCGGTCAGCAGCTGACGGCCGTACTGCTCGGACTTTCCCGGGTCCAGTCCCGGGCGCCCGCTGAGCTGCAAGACGATGTGCTCGCCGTGCAGGACGTGGTGCGCGCTGGCCTCGAGGACGTGCGACGGATTGCGATCGAGCTGCGCCCTGAAGCGCTTGACGACCTCGGCCTGGCGAGCGCGCTCGCTGTGCTCGCGGAACGATCCTCCGAGCGGCTCGGCCTCAACGTCAGTGTGGAAATCTCAGCCGATCTTCCGCAGCTGGGAACCGAAGCCGAGCTGGTGGTCTACCGGGTAGCCCAAGAGGCGCTCACGAACGTCGCGCGCCACTCCGGTGTGGACGTGGCCGAGTTGACGCTGGCACACGAGCACCCGGGCACGACGTTAAGCGTTCGCGACGGCGGTCGAGGGCTCCCGCCCGGCAACGCGGCAGGCACGGGCATGCGCGGAATGCGAGAGCGGGCGACCCTCATCGGTGCCCGTCTCCAGATCCGCAACGTGGACGCAGATGGCGGCTGCGAGGTTCGCCTCCACCTGCCGCTCAAGGATTCCCCGTGATCCCGCTGAAGACGCGGATCCTGCTCGCTGACGACCACGCAGTCGTCCGCCACGGGCTGCGGATGGTGCTCGACGCACACCCGGACCTACAGGTCGTCGCCGAGGCAGGTGACGGCGCCGAAGCGGTCAGCACGGCGATCGCAGAGAAGGTCGACCTCGCGGTCCTCGACATCTCGATGCCGCGCATGACCGGTCTACACGCCGCCCGAGAGCTGAATCGGCGCCGACCCGAGATCCGGGTACTGATGCTCTCGATGCACGAGAACGAGCAATATCTGTACGAGGCTTTGAAGGCTGGCGCGTCCGGCTACGTGGTGAAGACGGTCGCCGATCGAGACCTCGTCGAGGCTTGTCGCGCTGCAATGCGCGGCCAGCCGTTCCTGTACCCCGGCGCAATGACCGAGCTGATCCGCGACTACCTGCACCGGGCACGCAACGACCTGCCCGTTCCCGAGGACCCGCTCACACCTCGCGAGCTAGAGGTGGTCAAGCTGATCGCGGAGGGTTCCAGCAGCAAGCAGATCGCTGAGATCCTCGTCATCAGCGAGAAGACCGTCGAACGGCACCGCGCAAACATCCTCGAGAAGCTCGGCATGCGCGACCGGGTGCAGCTGACGCGCTACGCGATCCGGCGCGGCCTCGTGGAACCTTAGCCGCCGCAACCCGAGACGTACCCGCCTGGCCGTGCCATCAGTCTGACGGTGAGGCTTGGTACAAGGCGGATTCAACTGGTCGTCGCAACGCTCGATGGAGGGGTTGCGATGGGCAGGCCGAAGGGTTGGGCGTCGGAGATGACGGGCCGTCCGCTGATGCGTTCGCCGGGAAGGCGCCGGCGGGGCGCAGAGAGCATCGCGTGGTGTTCTGGGCGGCAGTCGCCCGTGGGGCGAGGAGCGTTGACGCGGCTCTGGAAGCGGGCGTGTCGGGCGCCGTTGGCGTCCGGTGGTTTCGGGAGGGTGGCGGGATGCCGACTGTCACCCCGGCCCGCTGTCGGGGCGTTACCTGTCGTTCGCCGAGCGGGAGGAGATCGCGCTGCTGCGCGCGCAGAAGCTCGGGGGGCGTGAGATCGCCTGGCGGGTCGGTCGGGCAACATCGACGATCTCACGGGAGCTGCGGCGGAACGCAGGGACTCGCAGCGGTTCACTGACATATCGCGCGTCGACCGCGCAGTGGCATGCCGACCGGCGGGCGGGGCGCCCGAAGCCCGCGAGGCTCGTTGTCAACGGCGAGTCGAGGCGCTATGTGCAGGACCGGCTGTCGGGCGCCGTGCAGCGCCCTGACGGGGTCCCGGTTCCGAGACCGCGTGTGGAGTGAAAGAGTCGGCGTCACGGCCCGCGCAAGGACCGGCGTTGGGCGATGTCGTGGAGTCCGGAGCAGATCTCGGGCCGGTTGGGCGTGGACTTCGCCGATATGGATCATGCGGATCTCCCACGAGGCGATCTACCAATCCCTCTATGTGCAGGGCCGCGGCGCGCTGCGTCAAGAGCTGACCGCCTGCCTGCGGACGGGACGGGCGCTGCGGGTCCCGAGAGCCCGCGCCAAGAGCGGGAAGAGCTTCGTGACTGAGGAGATCATGATCAGCGAGCGGCCCGCGGAGGTGCAGGACAGAGCCGTCACGGGCCACTGGGAAGGCGACCTGATCTTCGGCGTTGACCGCTCCGTGATCGGAACGCTTGTCGAGCGTTCAAGCCGGTTCACGATGCTGTTGCATCCTGCCCGACGACGAGGAGACGGCACGCCATGCCGAGCCCGTCTATGCGCTTTACCTCGGTATCGGCGAAGCAGCCCGGGAGGCCGCCCTGAGCGGACCTGGGCTAGGAGGGCTTGACTTTGCTGCCGTCGAGATGATGGTCTCCGGCTATTTTTTGGCCTGTTCGAAGTAGGGGTTGGTGCCGGAGGCGTGGTCGGTGACGTCGACGACGTGGTCGATCTCGGGTACGGCCTGGGTGAT
>JALYTU010000634.1 GCA_030854125.1 Actinomycetota bacterium
ACACCACGATCGGCGAGACGATCAGCATGAAGGTCGACTTCCAGGGGTGGCTGACGAAGCGTTGCGCGATGCCGCGGATCGCGATGTCGCGAGCCTGGTAGAAGAAGTTCAGATCACGCTGACGAACGGCTGGGGGCTGCCCGAGCGCGTCGGTCAGCGCCTTGCCGAGCACCGCGTCGCCCCTGGCCACGAGCGGGCCGAGCTGGGCGATGTTGGGGTGGATCGCCGTCCAGATGTCCTTGGTCAGGCCCGACTGCAACCCGACCGTGGTCTCGGTCGAGGCGCCGTCATTCACATTGAAGAAGCGGCCGATCGGAGCCAGCGTGTCCTGGGAGGCATACAGGCCGTAGCTGGTGTGCAGGGTGGCGACCCGGCGCCCGTTGCGCGCGACCGCCAGCCATGCGCCGAAGGAGAGCTTCTCGGGGGTGGTCGCGACCGTGGGGCGCAGGTAGGTCACCTTGTACCCGTCGACCATTACGCTCTGGCCGGGACCGATCGTCGCCTCACGCGAGTGCTGAAAGGAGGTCGAGCCGGCCACTCCGATCAGCGCGATCGCTACGCCGGCGTGGACGATGTATCCCCCGTAGCGGCGCCGGTTGCGGCGCACCAGCCGGGCTAGGGCGACGGGCGGGGACTCACCGCTCATCGCCCGCCGGGCGCGCACGCCACGGACGAACTCATACGCCACGGCGGCGATCACGAATGTCCCCGCGCAGAACATCAGGAACGCGAGGATGTGACCGCCGACCCCGATCGTCGCCGCCAGCACCGCGCCGACGATGAGCATCGCCGCAGCCGGGAAGGCAAAGCTGCGCCGCAGCTTGGCCACCGTGACACGCCGCCAGGCGATGATCGGGCCGATCCCCGACAGGACCACGATGATCAGCGCCAGCGGCACCACGAAGGGGCGGAAGGCGGTCGGACCCACCGACACCTGGGTCCCGGTGATCGCCTCGGAGATGAGCGGGAAGAAGGTGATCCAGAAGACGACCGCGGCCAGGGCGACCAGCACGAGGTTCTGGAACAGGAAGACCGCCTCGCGGGAGAGCAGTGAGTCCAGCCGCGCCTCGGTGCGCAGGCTCTCGCGCCGCCAGGTGACCAGGGCGACCGACCCGATCACCATCACGCCGATCAGCGCGACAAAGGAGAAGTTCAGCGTCGGATCGGAGACGAAGGCATGGATCGAGCTCAGGATCCCGGAGCGGACCAGGAACGTGCCGATGATCGCCAGCGTGCCCGCGGCGAGCACGAGCGAGGCGTTCCACACCTTCAGCATCCCGCGCTTCTCCTGGATCATGATCGAGTGGATGAACGCGGTGACGCACAGCCACGGCATCAGGGCGGCGTTCTCGACCGGATCCCAGGCCCAGTAGCCGCCCCAGCCCAGCTCCGTGTAGGACCAGCGCGCGCCGAGCAGGATCCCGATGCCGAGGCACAGCCACGCCGCTAGCGCAAACCGGCGGGTCACCTGGATCCACTCGGCGTTCACGCGACCGCTGACCAGAGCCCCAACCGCGAACGCGAACGGGATCGTCATCAGCGTGTAGCCGGAGTAGAGCATCGGCGGATGGATCATCATCGTCGTGTGCCGCAGCAGCGGATCCAGCCCGGCGCCCTCGCCGGGCGGGTTGGCGCTGGTCGTGAACGGGTTGGCGAACAGGACGGTGAGCGCGAGGAAGAAGCCGCCGAGCGTGAACAGCACCCCCTGCGCGTAGGGGACGATCTCGCGCACGCGCCGCCGGGTCAGAAACAGCGCCAGGCTGGACCAGCACGAGATCAGCATCACCCACAACAGCAGGGAGCCCTGCTGGGTGGACCAGATCGCGGCCGCGCGGTACAACAGCGGCGTTGTCGTGCTCGAGCCGCTGGCGACGATGTTGTAGGAGAAGTCCGAGCGCACGAAGGCCACGTCGAGGATCGCGAAGGCGAACACCGCCAAACCGGCCACGACGTACATCGCCCGCCGGCCCGAATCCACCCACGCCTGACCGCCGGCGCGCGCGCCGTACAGCGAGGCGCCGAGCCCGTAGAGGCAGCTGATCAGCCCGAGGACCAGCAGCGTGCGGCCGACGACGGCCATCAGGAGCGCCTGCGCATCAGTAGGACCCCGAGGCCGCCTGGTACTTGGACGGGCACTTGGTGGTCAGCGAGTTGGTCTCCCCGACGAACGCGGCGCTCGCCGTGCCCGCGGTCGCCGTCGCCGTCGCTTCGTGAACAGTGACCAGCACGCCGCGCCCGGCCGCGAAGGGGTCCGGGACCACGCCCGTGTAGCGAACCGGCACCGAGAGATGCTGGCTGGGGTCGCGCACCCGGAACCACAGCACGTTGCCCTGGCGCTGCACGGAACCGGTCAGCACGGTGCCGGCGAGGATGTAGGACTGACCGAGCTGGGCGCGCTCGAGCAGCTGCGAGGCCGTGAGCTCCTGACGCCCGGCGGCAAAGCTCGTGTAGACGAGCGCCGAAGCGAGCAGGAGGGCCACGGTCAGCGCGATCGTGAGCCGGATGGTGCGCTTGCGGCTGGGATCCATGCTCGCCAATTGTCCCACACGCACCAGCCGGGGGGTGTCCCACACGCATCACCCGCGTGTCGATCTGCGGGCAGTCCGCTGAGCGTAGG
>JALYTU010000635.1 GCA_030854125.1 Actinomycetota bacterium
ACTCAGCGCCAACCGCCCACTCGTGATCGCATACTTCGAGGCGCTGCTGCGCGCCGAACGCTCGCCGGCGCTGCGCACCGCCCTCGCCGGCGACTTCGACGCGCTCAGGACCACACTCACCAACGGGATCGCCCAAACCCTCGGGCATCACCCTCACGGGCCGTCGCCCGACCCGTCGACCGCCGCGACCCTCATCATGGCGACCTTCGACGGCCTGATCATCCAATGGCTGCTGGACCCAGACCAACTCCCCAGCGGCCAACTGATCGCCGAGACGCTGCAACGCGCCGCGAACCTCGTGCCAACCGATCACGACGTCACGGCCCACCCGCAACACATAGCCCACTCAGGCACCCGTGGGCGTTGACGACGCGAAGCTCAACACATGTCGCCGTTTCGCGTCCCGGACAGAGCCAGGTGGTCCACCGCCGGACGGATAGCGAACCGTCTCCGGCCATGAAAAAGCCCCACGTCAGCGGGGCTTTTCCCAGTGCGCCCGAGAAGACTCGAACTTCCACGGACCAAACGGTCCACAAGGCCCTCAACCATGTACGGCCCGCGTAGATGCTCCCAGAGGCGTCCAAATCGTCCAAATTGGTTGGTTTACGAGACCCTGCCGTGAAAGTCCACGCACCATAGCCAGAAGACGCCAGACAGCCCGCCGCGTCCTCGCGACGCTCGGCGGACAGAAACGAGAACCGGCTTGTCCGAGGCGTCCCAGCTCAAGGAAACCGCGTGAAATGAAACATCGGCTCCTGTGGCAGCGTCGCGCTCAGCGGGTTTCGATGCGCGGAGCCCGGTCGAGCTCGATCCCGAAGTGCTCGCGATACGCGGCCAGGATCGCCGCGTTGTCGGCGAGCTTCGTCTCCTGCTTGTCGCCGCCCGTGGTGACGAGCAGGGTGTCCTCACGCATTGACACCCGGCCGTCCCGGGTCAGCCGGCTGCATATCGAGTTCCTCGTGAACTGCGACGTCGGCGAGTGCTGGTGATACCAACACATCGCTGCGAAGTCGGCCAGCTCCCGCGGATGCATCTCGAGCCGATACTGCACGACGCCGTGCTTCCCCACCGTGACGTCGCCGCCGATGCCCTCCTCGACGCGAAACACGCCGTCGGGGTCGGCTTGGTCGACGCCAAAATCCAGCCGCAGCGGGTAGCGGCTATGGGCGCCAAGCCCGACATCGGCCAGCCAGTCAGAGCCGTCGATGCAGCCCACCCGCAACGCGAGATGGTCGAGCGGCGGCCCGTATCGATCACCCGTATGCACCCGGGCCGCGAGCAGCGTGACGTTGTAGTCAAGGGCTGACAGCAGGTGTGCGAACAGCCCGTTGAGCTCGTAGCAGAACCCGCCGCGTCCGCGGCCGAGGACCTTCTCGGCCAGCACGTCGGGAGCGAGCGAGATCGCCTCGCCGAGCGCGATGCTGAGGTTCTCGAACGGGACGCACTCAAGGTGCTCGGCGTGCAGGCGACGCAGAGCGGCGGCGTCCGGACGGTCCGGGCGGGGCAGTCCGAGCCTGTCGAGGTAGACGTCGACGAGGGTCACGCCTCATTGATACACGGGAAGCGAAGTTCAGGTCACTCGGGCGGCGTTGAGCCGATCGGCACACGTCGAGTATCCCATAACCGAAGCTACCGGGGCATCCCTCGGACTTGTGCGCCTGTCGACGCCCAGTTTAGCCTGGCAGCGTCCCGTAAGACAGTCCGCTGAACTGCCGGGGAAGGAGCGACAAACGGTACAGCGGGCGGCCCGACGCTAACCGAGAAGCCGCACCTCCCACGCCGCCCGCTCGCAGAAGTTCGCCGCGAGGAGAGCAGGAGAGCGACGGCGTACCGGAGCGCCGAGTACCGCATTGCGAGGGCAGGCGGCGGTCGCCGAGGCGGACTACATTGCTGCGTCGTCGACATCCAGTAACGGCCGACCAGTCGAAGCACAAGTCGTCGGAGATCTCGACCGCGCTGTAACAAAGGAACCTTTGCTAGTTGTCGCGGCAGCCTCGGTCCGGAAGGGGACGCTGTTGCTCGGTGAGCATGCCGCAAACCGACAGTGTTCTCAGCCGTTAGGACGACGCGGCCGATCAATAGGGGATTTCGCCTCCGCCTTTCCAGGAGGCGAGGCGCAGCAGCACGGGGAGCGGGGTGTCGGTGCCTGAGAGCACGCAGGTGTGACCGCGGCGTAGCCAGGTGACGATCAGACGTCCGCGGGCGGTGAAGCTTCGCAGCAGGACGCGGTTACGGTTAGTGCTGTGGGTGCTCGTGCCGGCGAGGATTGGCGCGCCGGTGAGGATCGTGTAGGCGAGGCGGCGTCCACTGTGGGTGTAGTAGACGGTGGTGGCCAGGCGCCCCTCGAGCCGGTCACGGCGCACGCCGGTGGCTTTGTAGCCGAAGCGATCCTCCCAGTATGGATAGGGCAGCCCGGCGGCGGAGAAGCGGGGCAGGATGACGCTGTCGCCCCGGTGCACGGGAGCGGGCGCCATAGGCGTCCGAGTAGCTAGGACGGCAGCCTGGGCGATGGTCGGGCTGCCGGTTGCGCCTCCTGCGATCACGAGGACGGCGATGATCGCCGCGGCGGCTACCGCGACGGCGGCGCCGGTGAACGCTCGCGCGGCGCGCTGAGC
>JALYTU010000636.1 GCA_030854125.1 Actinomycetota bacterium
GCCTGGTCATCCTCGCCGTCGACGGAGCGGCGCCGGTGAGCAGCTGGGACCTGGTGCCCGGGCTCCTGGTGGTCGGCTTCGGCATGGGCCTGTTCATCGCCCCGGTGTTCGCCACCATCCTGGCGGCGGTCACCGACCGGGAGACTGGATCGGCCTCCGGGGTGCTGAACGCCCTGCAGCAGCTGGCGGGAGCGGTCGGGGTGGCCGTCCTGGGAACGGTGTTCTTCACGGCCGCGTCCGGGGGCGACTTCACCGGGGCGCTGGTGCGGACCCTGTGGTGGGAGATCGGCCTGATGGCGGCGATGCTCCTCGTGTCACCGCTGCTGCCACGCCAGGCTCGTCCCGAGCCGGGGCATGGGGCGGTCGTGGCGGGGCCGGCGATCGCCGCGGTCCTGGCCGGCGCCGAGGCCGTCTGAGGGCCCGCGCAAGAATGAGCGCTGCCTCCGGTGACGTCTGAATGCGCCTGGCGCCACCCGCTCGCCTTCACGTACCACCAGTGGGCTCGGGGGGGCGAGCGGGTTGCGCCAGTCATACCCCGCCGGAGTCGAGCACTAATTCTTGCGGGAGCCCTGATATGGAGAGCCATTTGTCAAGTGGGGGTCGGCGAATTTGCTCATTTGGCCTTGTGTTGCGGGGGTCGGTGTGGTCGGCTGGGCGGGTGGCGGTCCGGCGGGCTGTGCGCGACGCGCGGTCAGACTGATATGCGCGGGTTGGGTACCGCAGGACCATGTTTCGTCGTGGGGAGCCGCTGTCTAACATCGGGCGTGGCCGGCCCCGGTGGGGGCGGGTTGCTCATAGGGCTATCGCGGGTTCCCCGCGCGTGCCGGGCCGCCACCGGCCCAGTCGACGGGATCAAGGGTTTGGTCAGGGCTGCCCGGGTTTTCACTCGATCTGGGTGATCGCCCAACAGAACCCGGCGAGCTCGCGGGCGGCGGCGACGGCGATGATCGTGCGGCGCTTGGCGCGGGCTTCGAGTCGTGTCCAGGTGCGGTGTAGGCGTCGTTGGGCGCTCCACGCGACGGCGATCGCCTCCGGCGGCTGGTCGGCTTGGCGGTCTGTGAGCGCGCGCCCGATGTTTGGGCGTGCGCGGTAGTGCCACGCGGCTTCGACGAGCAGCCGCCGCGCGTGCGCGGACCCGGTCTTGGTGATCGAGCCGAGCCGGCGTTGCTGACCTGTGGTTGACTCGCACGGGACGAGACCGACGTAGCTCATCAGCTGCTCGGCGCGGGCGAACCGCTCGAAGTCGCCGATTTCCGCGCACAACCCGACCGCGCTGAGCGTGTCGATCCCGCGCAGGCACCGCAGGCGCCCGACCTGCACCACCCACGGCGAAGCGGGGAGCATCGCCACGATCTCGCGCTCCAGCGCGTCGCGGCGGTGAGCGACCTGATCGATCGCGCCACGCACGTCAAGCAGCGTTGTCTGCGCGGCCGGCCACCCCAGCTCGACCGTCGCGAGCCAGTCGCGATGACGCTGCGTCCATGCCCGGCCGTCGTCGAACCGGATGCCGTGGCGCAGCAGCAGCTTCGAGAGGCGGTGACGGCAGCGCATCAGGTCAACCCGGGCGGCCTCGCGCGCCCTGACCAGGTCACGCAGCGCCTCCTCTTCGTCGCCGGGAACCCTGACCGGGTGAAGTTTGCCGGCCATTAACAACCTCGCGAGCAGCTCAGCGTCCCGCCGATCGGTCTTCACCCGGTCCCCCGGCGCGCGCGGGATCTTGCTCGGCGCCGCGACCACGCACTCCACCCGCCGGTCGGCGAGCTCCCGCGCCAGGCCGTACCCCGTCGGGCCCGCCTCATACGCGACCCTGACCGGCCCCGGCAACCCCGCGCAGAACGCCGCGGCGCCGGCGGTCGCGCCACCCATCGCGAACCTCCCAAGTTCCCCGGTCTCGACGTCCAGGACCGCCGCGACGATCTTCGTCGCATGCACGTCCAAGCCGACGAGCGATCTAGCCTTCGTCATGGCTGGTTCCTCCAATACGCGATTGTGGGCCGCCGCGCGGTTGCCGCCGCGCGGCTGAACGTCACCCCACGACCGACATGGGGGGACCGGCCCCTTCTACACCCAGGGCCGGACAGACGGTCAATCCATATTGTCTAAGCCGACGACAGTCGCCGTCGCCGAGCATCGGCCTTCGGCAGGCCGCCCACATCCCTCGAGGCCGGGTCAACAGTTCTTGAAGACGACGATCGGGATCGTGGCGCTCTTCGGGCCGATGTCGGTCGTCAGCGTTCCAATGATCTGCTGCTGTTGCGTGCCGGAAGCCAGGTCTTTGGACACCTCGACGGTGAAGCGTACGAGGGCATCGCTTCCGGGGGTGTAGTTCCCGAGGATGACGCCCCGCGCAGTCCCGACTAGCGGATGGCGTGGCTGGAGGCGCGGTCGTTGAGGTCGAGGGTGAGGGTCGGCGGGGACGGAGCGTGGGGCGGGCGCTCCCGGCGGATCGCCGTGCCGAGGGCGAAGAACTCGGTGATGTGGTGCTCCCAGCCGTGGTGGTGCTCGGTGAGCGCGACACCGACGATGCCGTGGGCGTCGAGCGCGGTCGCTTCGTGTTGCATCCGGGTCATCGCCAGCTCGCGTGAGTCGTAGAGCGCCTGGGTGTATC
>JALYTU010000637.1 GCA_030854125.1 Actinomycetota bacterium
CGTCGAGCATTGGGGCGACGCGATCGCGCAGGGTGTCGTGGCCGGCCGGGTCGCGGCCGGGAGCAGCATGCAGTGGGCGGACGTGCCGGGCTTCTGGTCTGAGATCGGCGGACGCACACTGAAGTTCGCCGGCTGGGGCGAGGGTTTTGACGAGGTCCGCTTCGAAGCGTCTGGCGACGGCGCCTTTGCCGCGTGGTACCGGCGCGCGGACCGCATCGTGGGCGTGCTCACCCATGAGCGCGATGACGCCTACGGACGCGGACGCGAGCTGGTTGCAGCGGGTGCGCCATGGCGCTGAGCGCGATCGTCGTCGTTCCCGCCCGGGACGAGGCCGACCGGATCGCCGCTTGTCTGCGCGCGCTCGCCGCTCAGACGATCGGGCTCGACGCCTTCCGGGTCATCGTGGTGCCCGATGGGTGCGTCGATGCCACCGCCGAGCGCGCCCGCGCCGCCGGGTGCGCACTCGGGCTCGATCTCGTGCTGCTCGAGGGCCCGGGGCTCGGTCCGGGCGCCGCCCGCCGGCTGGGCATGGAGCGTGCCGCCGCCGAGCTGCTGGATGACGGTGGCGATGACGCGCTGATCGCCACCACCGATGCCGATTCCGAGGTCGCGCCGGACTGGCTCGAGCGCCAGCTCGCCCACCTGAGCACCGGGGTGGGCGCTGTGGCGGGGCGGATCGAGCTGTTGGCCGGCGAGCGGGCGCTGCTGCCTGTGGCTGTGCTGCGGCGCCGCGAGCGCGACGCCGTGACCCGGCTGCGGGACGTCCGCGTCACCGAGCCGTTCGCTGAGCATCATCATTTCGCCGGCGCCTCGATCGGAGTGACCGCGGCTGCCTACCGTCAGGTCGGTGGTCTGGAGCCGCTTGCCGCGCTCGAGGACGCGGCCTTCGCCACCCGGCTGCGAGCCGCAGGGGTCCCGATCCACCGCGCCCGCGACGTACGGGTGAGCACGTCCGCGCGCACCCGCGGTCGCGTCGACCGCGGACTGTCGGTCGATCTCGCCGTCTCGCTCTGGCGCGAGCGCAACCGCTTTGCCCGCGGCACGTTCGACGCCGCGCGCCTTGTCGCCGGCAAGTCCGGCAGCGAGATCACGGTGATCATTCCCACCAAGCTGTGCGCGGACACGATCGGGGGTGTCCTCACCGAGACGGTGGCTCCGCTGCGTCGGGCCGGCCTCGTGGACCGGGTCGTCGTGATCGACGCGGGCTCGGCGGACGGAACGGCGTCAGTCGCTGCGCGCGCCGGTGCCGAGATCCTCCAGCAGGACGCCGTCCAGACCGGCTACGGTCCGGCTCTGGGCAAGGGGGACGCGATGTGGCGCGCGCTTTCGGCCACCGGGGGAGACATCGTCTGCTTTCTGGACGGCGACACCGCCGACCCCTGCCCCGAGCACCTCCTCGGGCTGATCGGCCCCCTGCTCACGCGCCCGGACCTGGCCTTGGTCAAGGGTGCCTTCTCGCGCCCGTTGCGCGCCGGCGAGCAGCTGCTGCCCAACGAGGGCGGCCGGGTCACCGAGCTGATGGCGCGTCCGCTGCTCAACCTGCACGCGCCCAGACTGGCCGGTTTCGCGCAGCCGCTGGCCGGCGAGTTCGCCGGCCGCCGCGAGGTCCTGGAAGCGATCGCCTTCCCGGTCGGTTACGGCGTCGAGATCGCCGTCCTGATCGACGCCGAGCGCCACGCCGGCCTCGACGCGCTCGCGGAGAGCGATCTCGGACGGCGCCAGAATCGGCATCAGCCGCTGCGCGCACTAGGCGAAATGGCCTTCGCGGTGCTTGCCGCCGTGGAACAGCGACGGCCGCACGGCCGCGCGCCCGACTCCAGCTCCTACCTGCGACCCTGGGCGGAGGGCACGAGTGTCCTGGTGGCGATCTCCGAGCGCCCGCCGGTCGCCACCCTTGCCGGTCTCAGGCGCCGGGCGCCTGTGCCTCGCCGGAGGCCGTCGCGGGTTCGGGAGCCGGCCCAGGATCGGGATTGATCGGGGTGGCCGGTTCGTCCGGGGTGGGGACGGCCGGCGGATCGGCAGGATCGGCGGGCGTTCCGGGATCGGGGGCGACGGGCGCCGTCGGAGCATCGGGTACGACCGGGGTCGGGTTCTCGACCGGCTGCGGGACTTCAAGCAGAGGGATCATGGTCATGAGCTACCCGGTGTCACGAGACTGAACCTGACGGGCGCCCGGTCGCGTAGCCTCCCGGGCTGGCGGCAAGGCATGGGCCAGCGCCACTTCTGCACGAGAGCCGACCTCTGAGCGCGACCACGATCCCCCCCTCGCGCCGCGCGCCTACGCGCGCGGCGATGGCGGTGCGCCTCGCCATCGCCCTCGCCTTCGCCGACGCGTCGGTCGCAGTTCTGGCCCTGCCCCAGATCGTCGTTCGTCTGCACACCACGATCTCGCACGTCGCCTGGGTGATCACCGCCTACAACCTGGCCCTGATCGCCGGCACGTTGGCGGTGCTGCCCGTCGCCCGCGCCCTCGCGTCACGGCGGGCGCTGGTGGCCGGGCTGGCCATCTTCGGGCTCGCCTCGCTCGGCTCGGGCGCGGCGGGCAGCCTCACGGTGCTGATCATCTGGCGCTGTCTGCAGGGCGCCGGCGGCGCTCTGCTGCTCTG
>JALYTU010000066.1 GCA_030854125.1 Actinomycetota bacterium
TGCATCCGGGTCGTTGTGCGCCAGGAAGGTCTGGTGAATCGTGATGTCCATGGCGGGCACGTTAGCTGCGGTTCGGTCCCCGCGCTTCTCGATTCCTGATCGGTTTGGTCACCTGTTTGGCGACGCAGGGCGCCATCGCCGCCGTCGCGCCGGCCGCGTCACGCCGGTAGGTGCTGGGCGGCATTCCGACCAGCTCGGTGAAGCGAGTGCTGAACGACCCCAGCGACGAACAGCCGACCGCGAAGCAGACCTCGGTGACGCTGAGGTCGCCACGACGCAGCAAGGCCATCGCGCGCTCGATCCGCCGCGTCATCAGATAGCTGTACGGGGACTCGCCGTAGGCGAGCCGGAACTGGCGGCTGAAGTGCCCGGCCGACATCAGCGCACCGCGGGCGAGCGCCTCGACGTCCAGCGGCTGGAAGTACTCCCGGTCGATCCGGTCGCGGACTCGGCGCAGCCGCGCGAGGTCGCGCAGGTGCTCCGCCGGCGCCGGTCCGCTGCTCACCCTGTTCACGTTGTCATGCGGTCGCGGTGAAGATCTGTACCGCGAGGGGAGCGTTGATCTTTCCGTCGCCGTCGCGCAGGGGGTCAAGCTGCTCGTCAACGGCTCGTCGGGCATCGTCAAAGACGCCTCCGGCACCCCGAGGAACGCCAACTGCCCATCGTCAACGAGCGCGTCCGAGTCCACCCTGGCGACCAGCTCACACGCGGTGCCCGTGGGCGCGTTCCAGCCCGCGGCGGCGAGGATCTCGCGGACGCGCCTGGGGTTGCTGAGGCTGAACGGGCCAGTCGAGGTCTTGCCAGGCGCAGGCGGCGGAGGCGCTGCGATGAAGCTGGCAAGGGCAGGGCCGACGAACCACGGGTTCTGCTCGATCGCCTGCCAGCAGGCAAAACCGAGGCGGCCGCCCGAGACCAGGTGCCGGCGGATGTTGGCAAACGCCTTGGCCGGCTCATCGAAGAACATCACGCCGAACTGGCTGACCGCCACGTCAAACGGCCCGCCGGCCAAAGTGTCATGCTGGGCGTCGGCCACACAGAACGACACGGTCCCCGCCTGCGCGTCAGCGGCACGCTTGCGCGCGAGTGCGACCAGCGGAGCTGAGATGTCGACCCCGACCGCCGAACCGCCGGCGCCCACGAGATGACCAGCCGCGATCGTCAGCTTCCCGCCGCCGCTCCCGATGTCCAGCCCGAGCTCGCACTCATCCAGCGCGAGATGGCTCAGCAGGATGTCCGTGACGGCGCTGGTCAGCACCTCTCGCCTGGGCCAGACCGAGGCCCAATAGTCGTCGTTCCAACGACGGCGCTCGGCCATATTCGACTCGCTATCAGATGCCAACGCACGGCTCCTCGCGCTCACCACGATCAGATCCAGGCGCGATGATCCTAGCTGTCCGGCGCCCGCCGTCCGCGACGACAACCCCCGCGCGCTGGCGATCGGTTTCATCGGGTAGCGTGCCTGCCGATCAACGAGTCCGGAGCGCGCGGCGTGAAGATTGAGATGCTCAATGTGGGATGGTTGACGGCGTCGGCTGCCTTCTGGCGTCGGGGCGACGATGCCAACTGCGACATCCGCTTTCCGGTGCCGGCCTACCTCATCGAGACCGGAAATGAGCGGATCCTGGTCGATACCGGATTGCACCCGGGTGCGGTCGCCGATCCGGGATTGCACTACGACCGCGCGGAGGTCTTTGACCACTTTGCGCTCGAACTCGAGCGGGACATCAGCCAGCGGATCGACGCGAGCACGATCACGAGGATCGTGCTGACCCACCTGCACTTCGACCACGCCGGCGGCTTAGCGCTGCTGCCGCCGTCGATCCCGGTGGTCGTGCAACGGCGCGAGTGGGCGGCCGGGCACGACCCGGCCACGATCGCCCGCAACGCGTACTTCCCGCGCGACTACGTGGGCCAGGGACGCGAGATCGTCGTCGTCGATGGTGACCACGACCTGCTCGGTGACGGTTCGATCGAGTTGCTGCTGACCCCGGGCCACACGCCCGGGCACCAGTCCGTCCGCGTCGGCGATGACCTCGTTCTCGGCGGCGACGTCGCGTACTTCGCCAGCGGCCTTGACGATCACCGCTTCCCGATGTATGGCGACGACTTCGCCGAGCAGGGACGATCCGCAGACCGGCTTCGCGAGCTGCGCGACGCCGGCGCTCGCGTGCTCCCCGGCCACGATCCAGAAATCCTGCGTCCCGGACCGGTCTGACGTACCGACTGGCCGGCCCTCCGCCAGGGGGCTGCGGGGATGCCGAAGCGGTTCGGCGATACGATGCGATGGGTGTCGATTCCGTGGGCCGGTTTGGGGCCAGAGTTGTTGGTGCGGCTGGATCGGACGCGCGCGGAGCCGCTCCGCTCCCAGCTCGGGCGCGAGTTGCGCGAAGCGATCCGCAGCGGGCAGCTCTCTCCGGGCGAGCGGCTTCCATCGTCGCGCGCCTTGGCCGGCGAGCTCGGGGTTTCGCGGGGGCTGGTGATCGAGTGCTACTCGCAGCTTCAGGCTGAGGGGTTCCTGACCACGCGGACGGGTTCTGCGACGCGGGTCGCTGCGGGCGCACAGGGGCCGGTTTTGCTGCCTTCGGTGCCTCCACCGTCGCCCCGTCTGATGGTCGACTTCCGTGACAGCGTGCCTGACCTGGCCAGCTTCCCACGACGCGACTGGGCGTGGGCGTTACGGGAGAGCTGCCGGCGCGCGTCCGTGGCCGAGCTCAACTACGGTGACCCACGCGGAACGCTCGCGTTGCGCAAGGTGCTCGCCGGCTATCTCCGCCGGGTCCGCGGGGCGGTGGCTGACCCGGAGCAGATCCTGGTTTGCACCGGGTGCGGGCAGGGGGTCAACCTCGTCCTGCAAACCCTCGCGCGTGCCGGAATGCGGCGAGTGGCGGTCGAAGAGCCCGGAGATGCCGGCTCGCGCGCGATTGCCGAGCGGATCGGATTCGAGGCGATTCCGGTGCCGGTCGATGAGCGCGGCATCGACGTCGCGGCCCTGGCCGCTACCGGGACCCGGGCGCTGATCCTGACCCCGACCCACCAGTTCCCCACCGGCGTCGCCCTCGCTCCGGAGCGGCGCCAGGCGCTCGTCGCCTGGGCGAGTGATCACGACGCCACGATCATCGAGGATGACTATGACGCCGAGCTCCGGTACGACCGCGAACCAGTGGGCGCCCTCCAGGGACTCGCTCCGAATCGTGTCGCTTTGCTGGGCACGGTCAGCAAAGCGCTCGCCCCGGCACTTCGGATCGGCTGGATCGTCTGCCCCCCGGCGATGATCCAGGCGATCAGCGACGAGAAGCACCTCAGTGACCGTGGCTCACCGGGGCTTGAACAGCTGGCGCTCGCGGCCCTGATCGAGTCCGGTCGCTATGACCGCCATCTGCGTCACATGCGGGCCGTGTACGCCCGACGGCGCGACACGCTCGTCGGCATCCTCGACGCACTCGCGCCCGAGGTTGAGCTCGGCGGCCTCGCGGCCGGTTTCCACGCGGTTGCTCAGCTGCCGGCGGCGGCCGACGAGCAGGCGGTCGTCCGGCAGGCACGCGAGCGCTCGGTCGGCGTGTACGGCATGAGCATGTATCGCGCCAGTGGGAACACTTCACCGCCCGAGCTCGTTCTCGGCTTCGGCAACCTGAGCGACGCGGAGATTGAGCGCGGCATCACGGCGATCAGCGACCTGCTCAACCCCGACCCCTAACCGGCCCACTGGATTGGAAGCGAATTGGCTCTTATCGCCGAGCCGGTTTGCACTTACAGTCGATCCTCAGGCCCGATCAAGGCACCAATCCCGAAACCCGAGGCGACACCGTGAGCACCACCCCGATCATTGACCGAGCCCAGCGCTCGGCCGCGGCAACGCGCTGGCGGCTGGACCCCACCGGCTCAAACGCAGAGTTCCGGGTCCGGCACTTCTGGGGCCTCGTCACCGTCAAAGGTCACTTCGATCGCCTCGACGGCTGGCTCGAGGTCGATCGCAGTGGCCGGCGCGGAATCGAGCTGAACATCGACGCGACCAGCGTCCGCACGCGCAATCCCATGCGGGATCGGCACCTGCGTGGGGCCGACTTCTTTGACGCCGAGCGCAGCCCCGAGGTGCACTTTCACTCGACGAGCGTCAGTGACGTGGGCGAGGGCGCTCTCGCGGTCACGGGCGAACTCGCGGCGGCTGGGCACCGCGTCGCGTTGGACCTCCAGCCCAGGATCGAGCAGACCGGCGACGAGCTGCAGATCGACGTAAGCATCCTCCTGGACCAGCGCGAGCTCGGCATGAGCTGGAGCCCGCTCGGGATGACCCTGACGCCCGTGACACTCCACGTGCACGCGCTCCTACGGCGCGAACGATGATCGGCCGTGGGCCGCGGCCAGGAACGTCGCGAGGATTGTGAGATGGCCGTCGTGCTGGCCCTCGGGGCCGCACTGGCGTATGGCACCTCTGACTTCGCGGGCGGGCTGGCGAGCCGCCGGTTCGCGGCCGGTCCCGTCACCGCGGTGATAGAGGCTGTCGGCTTGTTGGCGGCTACGGCGGCGGTGCTGCTGTTTCCCGGTGCCGGTCCGAGCGCGACCGTGCTCGCCTGGGGGGCAGTCAGTGGTGTGGGTACCGGGGTGGGCGCGCTGTCGCTCTATCACGGCCTGTCCATCGGCCGCATGAGTGTCGTCGCGACCCTCGCTGCGGTGCTGACCGCGGTCATTCCGGTCATCGTCGGCGTTGCTCTCGGCAATCGTCTGAGCGTCGGGGCGGAAGCCGGCATCGCGATCGCGTTCCCCGCGATCGGACTTACGTCCTGGCAGCGGCTAGCCAGCGACCGCCACGCTGCTCGCGCTGGGGTGCTCTATGGCGTGCTCGCCGGCCTGGGATTTGCGCTGCTGTTCGTCGCGCTCGACCGCGCGGGCACGCATTCCGGCGCGTGGCCTCTGATTCCGGGCCAGCTGGTAGCGGTGTTGCTCGTGGCGCCATTCGCCTACCGCGGCCTGAGCGCCTCGGGGAACCCGCGGCGGTCGGCGGTGGCGCTCACGCTGGGCGCCGGCGCACTCAGCGGGATCGCAAACCTGCTGTTCCTGGCGGCCACCGGCCGCGGAGAGCTCGCCATCGTCGCCGTGCTCACCTCGCTGTATCCCGCCGCCACGGTCGTGCTCGCCCGGGTCTTCCTGGCCGAACGCTGGACTGGCGCACAAGCCGCCGGGCTGCTCACCTCGGCCACGGCAATCATCCTCGTGAGCGCAGGCTGACCGCATGCCGCTGGCACTCCGCCAACAAGCTCACCCGGAAGGAGATCGGGTTTCCATGAACGCTCTCGCCTCAGCCCGAACGGATGGCGGGATCCGGCTGGAGGGGCTGGCCAAGACCTTCCGCGGCCCCGATGGACCGATCCACGCAGTGCGAGGCATCGACGTTTCCATCGCCGCCGGTGAAACTGCCGCATTACTCGGCCTAAACGGTGCCGGTAAGTCGACAACGATCGACACGCTGCTCGGACTCTAAGCCTGACCGCGGCACGGTTTCGGTCACGCGTCGAGGTTCGCGATCCGATAGGCGACTGACCGCAGCCGTCGCCGCTCGTGATGAACCGGCTCGCCAACTCTCGTTGATCCATCTCACCGCACCATCCGGTTTCGGGTCATACCCCATCGACCCCCACAACCCAACCGACGTGACAGAAGGGCCCGATCGCCCACCGGCCAGCCGGCGGCCCCGGCACGAATCGCCTCGCGGCGGTGCCGGTTAGAGGTCTACGGTCCCGAAGATGATCGTCCGCGTCTGGCCGCCGACCCAGATCGTCCCGTCCGCGTCGCGTTCGACGTGGACGCGGCCCCGGCGCCCGAGCGCCGTGCCCTGGTGCGCGACGTAGGGCGCGGTCAGGACGCGAGTTCCGAGCAGCCACTCGGCGACGCCGGCATTGAGGCTGCCGGTGACCGGATCCTCGAGGACGCCAACGTCTGTGACGAACGCCCGCAGTTCGGGCGTCCCGTCGGGATGCAGGCCGACGACCCCGACCTCCGAAGCCCGCCCCGGTTCCGGCGTGAGGGCGAGCACTCGGTCGGCGCTGGACAGCAGCACACTGGCCCACCCGGGGCCGTTGTCCGTCCAGGCGTGATCGAGCACCTCGGCTCGTTGGATGCCGAGCATCGTGACGACATTCCCGAGCGTCGCGTCGTCGAGCGGGCCAGACCGGACCAGGGGCGGAGCGGCGAACGCCAGGCGGTCGTCGACCCGGCACAGCTCGATAAGGCCCGCGTCACACTCCTGCACGACGCGCTGACGGTCGTGTCCGCCCGTCGCCGCCAGCCAGGCGTGCGCCGACCCCAGCGTCGGGTGGCCGGCGAAGGGCAGCTCGCGCGACGTCGTGAAGATGCGCACGCGGTAGTCAGCGCCCGGCTGCGTCGGCGGTAGCAGGAACGTCGTCTCCGCGAGGTTCGTCCAGTTCGCGAACCGCTGCAGCTCGGCATCCTTGAGCCCTTCCCCATCGACGACGACGGCGACCGGATTGCCATGCCCGACGCCATCCCCGAACACGTCGACCTGAGCGTAGCTGCGCACAACCATCAGCTTAGGGCGCGATTCCGCCAGGGTCTACGCTCGGAGTATGCGAATCACGCTGCTAGCCGCTTGGAACGGAACGGGTGGCCTCGCCTATTGCGCTGATCGGAATGCGTCGCTCGTTGGCACGGGCGATGGCAGGCAGATCGCGCCCATCTAAAGGACGGTCGTATGCCTCTTTTCTTTTTCACCGTCGAACAGCAGGAACGGGCCATTGTCGAACGCTTCGGCAAGTTCGTCCGCGTGGCCGGGCCGGGACTCCAGCGTAAGTCGCCATTCGTCGAGCGGGTCGCCGGTCGCATGAGCTTGCAGGTCGAGCAGCTCAACGCGGACATTGAGACCAAGACCAAGGACAACGTCTTCGTCGTCGTCCAACTCGCGATCCAGTACATGGTCGGCGCCGAGGAGCCGAAGGTGAAGGACGCCTACTACAAGCTCGACGACCCCGAGGTGCAGATGAAGTCCTACGCCTTTGACGTGGTCCGCTCGCACATCCCGACGATGGATCTCGATGAGGCATACGCCGACGCCGACACCATCGCCAAGCACATTCAGGACACCCTGCAGACGCAGATGGCCGACTACGGCTACGAGATCATCAAGGCGCTGATCACGAACATCGAGCCCGACCAACGGGTCAAGGATGCGATGAACAACATCAACGCTGCGCGCCGCAACCAGGAGGCGGCCACGGCCCAGGGCGAAGGTGACAAGACCCTCCGGATCAAGAAGGCCGAGGGGGAGTCGGAGTCAATGAGGCTGCACGGCGAGGGGGTCGCGGCGGAGCGCAAGGCGATCGCACAGGGGCTCAAGGACTCGTTGGCCCTGATTGTCGGCGAGAACGGCATCGATGCGCGGGAGGCGATGAGCCTGGTCGCGCTGACGCAGTACATGGACACGCTGCGATCGGTGGGTGAGCACGGCAACATGACCACGTTGCTGCTCCCACACTCTCCCGCCGCGGTCGGGTCCCTGATGGATCAGGTCCGCGAGGGCATTCTCACCGGAGGCTTGGCTGCGGATGCGGCCAAATCAGGGGGAAATGGCGTCAGCGGCCCGCGGCCCACGCGCTTGCCGGAGTGACTCGGGTCTAGATCCCGGCGCGAAGGAAGACGGTGGCTGACCCCGCGACGGGCATGGTCGCGTTCCTCGGGGTGCTCGCTGATCGGCGGCTGCTCGACGAGGATCTCGGCGGTCTGCCCGCGAACGAACAGCGCCACTGGCCCGTGGCGATGACCCACGAGCACGACCGACTCGTGGCGGCCGGCTCGTTGCTGACCGGCACCACGCTGATCGCGGGCGTGGCCATGTTGCTGTACGGCGCCGGGACGGCCCTGCTCGCCGGCGGCGGCGCGTTCGATGTGGTGCTTGCCGTGATCGGAATTCTGCTCGTCAGCACGCATTGGGGATGGGTGCACGTCGCCGAGTACCTCGGAATCACGATCGACCAGCGCCGGCGCCGGGATGCCGAGGCCGGCGAGGGAGCGTGGCTGGCGACAATCCACCCGTATCCTCGGTTCAGCGTCTCGACCACGGTTCTCAGCGACGCCTCGACGCGGGTCCAGAGGTTTCGGCACGAGCCGGTGCTCGTCACGCCCAACACGTTCTCGTTCGTTCGCCACGCCGAGACCGAGCAGAGCTATGACGCCGATGCGCCCGCCGAGGCCGTTGCGGCCGGTGTCGAGACGATGCGTCGCCAGGCGCGGCTTGACACTGACCGGCTCCGTGGTGATTGGGAGGCCGCCTCCAGCGCCTACGAGGCGGCGCTGTTCAGCGCCGAGGATGACGAGCAGCGCCTAGCGGCGCAGCGAGCGGCAGCCACCGCGCTCTCGGAACACATCAACACGTCGCTGCTCGAACCCCCGCAGGTCGAGTAGCCAACCGATCCCGCCGACTGAGGTCGCGAGCGTCCAGCCGCCAGCGACGTCAGCGACGGCGCGCGGGACGGTAGCGGCGCTCAGACGCTGAGCAGTTCAGGCACAGGACCCCGTCGGGCATCGCCTTCAGGCGACCGCGGGAGATCGGCGCGCCACACTGATCGCAGAGCCCGTAGGTTCCCTCGTCGAGCTTCGCGAGTGCTCGCTCGGTGCGCTCCAGCCCGCGCTCGAGCGACTCGCCAACACCGATGTCGGTCAAACGGCTCACCGCCTCCGAGGTGCCATCGCCGATTCGCTTGCCGAAGCTCACCGCGCTGCCACGCTCGGGACGCTCGGCCAACACCCCCACGCGCGCGCGGTCGCGGTCCCGACGTGCCTCGAGCTCCGCGCGAACTGCCGCC
>JALYTU010000638.1 GCA_030854125.1 Actinomycetota bacterium
CCGGTGATGTCTACGCCGCTGCCCTCGAACGCTATCTGGCGCTCGGCGGCCCCGACCTCGCCACCCGAGCGGCCGCGCTGGGCGACGAACTCGGCGTGCCCGACGATCACGACCGCTCGACGGCGAGCCTGTCCGGCGGGCAGGCCGCCCGGCTCGGACTTGCCGCGATTATGCTGTCCCGGTTCGATGTGACCCTGCTCGACGAGCCGGGGAACGATCTCGACCTCGACGGCCTTGACCGGCTGGAAGCGCATCTGCGCTCGCTGCGCGGGGGTGCCGTCATCGTCTCGCATGACCGGGAACTGCTGCGGCGCACGGCCACCGAGGTACTGCAGCTTGACCCGCACTCCCGGCGGGCGACGCTCTACGGGGGCGGCTACGAGGCATACCTCGTCGAGCTGGAGCGGAACCAGGCGCGCCGCCGCGAGGAGTACGCCACCTACGCCGCCAAGCGCCAGGACCTGACCGGGCGGGCGCGCGAGCAGAAGGAGTGGGCCAGGACCGGAGTTCAGCGGGCGAACAGCGCGGCGGCCCGCGCCAAGGAACCCGATAAGAACATCCTCCACCACCGGGAGCAGACCGCGCAGCAGGTAGGCGCGAAGGCGGCGGCGACGCTGCGCAGCATCGACCGGCTTCCGGTGGTGGAGGAACCGCGCAAGGACTGGGAACTCCAGCTGCGCTTCGGCGCGGCTACGCGCGGCTCGGATGTCGTCGCGACACTGTCGGGCCTCGTCGTTCGCAAAGGGGACTTCCGGCTCGGGCCGATCGACCTGCGGCTCGATAAGGGCGACCGGCTGGCCCTCCTGGGGGCGAACGGGAGCGGCAAGACGACGCTGATTGATGCGCTCGTGGGCCGCACGCAGCCCGACGCCGGCACCGCCACGCTCGGCGCCGGCGTCGTCATCGGGGAGATCGGCCAGAGCCGGCACACCTTCGACGAGACCCCCCCCGCTCATCGACGGCTTCATGACCCGCACGGACCTCAACGCCTCGGACGCCCGCACGCTGCTGGCCAAGTTCGGCCTAGGCGCCGGCGACGTCCTGCGCCCCGCTGGTTCGCTGTCGCCCGGCGAGCTCACGCGCGCGGACCTGGCGCTGCTGATGCACGCCGGAGCGAACCTGCTGATCCTCGACGAGCCCACCAACCACCTCGATCTGCCCGCCATCACCCAGCTTGAGCAGGCGCTGGACGCCTACGATGGCACGCTGCTCCTGGTCACGCACGACCGGCGGTTCCTGGACAACGTACGGGTCACCCGGCGCGTCCGCTTGGCGGGCGGCGTGGTCGCCGACTCCCTGGCCGGCTGAGTCCTGGCGGCCGGAAACCCGGCGCCAGACCGAACCGGGCAGGCCTATAGCCAGCCGTGCCGGGCGGCCTTCAGCCCCGCCTCGAAGCGGCTGCGAGCTCCGAGGCGCTCCATCAGCTCGGCCATCATCCGCCGCGCGGTACGCGGCGAGACCCCGAGCCGCGCGGCAGCGACGTCGTCGGTGAAACCCTGCCCCAGCAGCTTAAGCAGCGCGCGTTCCTGGGCGGGCAGGCCCTGACGGTCGGGCTCGCGGTCAGCGCCGAGCGGCGTCGCGATCTCCCACGCCTGCTCGAACAGGGCCAGCAGCGAGGCGACGATGCCTGGGCTGGTGATGAACAGCAACCCCTTGCGGGTGTTGTCCGGATCGATGGGCAGGAGCGCGGTGCGCCGGTCGGCGACGATCATGCGCGGCGGCAGCACCGGCGCGGTGCGAAACTGGGCACCGGCGCCGGCAAGAAAACGGGCGTGAGCGAGCGTGGCGTGGTCGTTGCGAATGCTGTCCAGGCCGATCGTGCGGATGCTCACGTCCCGTTCCAGCAGGCGGCTGTCGTTGCGCCCCGCGCGGCGCAGCGCGGCGGGCGATTGCGCACCGCCCGGCATGAACGTCAGGACCTCCTCGGTGGTGTCGAGGGCGAGCTGTTCCAGGCGGTCCTGGGCGACGTCCATGCCAAGCAGCTGCTCGGCGTCCGAATGGGCCGCGTCCCGGCGGGCGTCCGCGTGCTCGGCGATCATCACGTTGACCGTGGCCTGGCTCTCGGCGACCTGCCGCTGACGACGGGCCAGCTCCGCCTGCTGCCGAGCGAGCGCGGCCTGCAGGCCGATGTCGGGGCCGACGGCGTGCAGTTCCCCCGGCTGGTCGAGCGACTGGCGCACGAGAGCTAGCTCAAAAAGCCGGTCGAACGCGTCGCGCAGTTCCTGCTCCGGCAGTTCCAGGAATTCACCAAGCTCAGCCACGCCCCAATCGGGCCGAGCGAGCATCTGCCGGTAGACCCGCTCGGCTACCGGATCGACTCCCAGAGCAGAGAGCATCCCCTACCTCTTCCAAACCTTCGTCTGATAATGCACCTGCGTGAAGCGTCAGGCAATCGTGCAAGCACGCAGCGACGCGAAAATGAGCCATGATCTTTAAAATTCCCGCGACCACCCATGCTCTTCAGCGATGTTCATATCCTGATGAGGCTCGTCATGACCTTTTGATACATACTACGCGACGCCACCCAAATGTCATCCGGCCTGGTGCGGGCCAATCGCGACGCGGCCAGTCGCGCGCCGGGCCGCTCGCCGCAGACCTGCGG
>JALYTU010000639.1 GCA_030854125.1 Actinomycetota bacterium
GGGCCGGGCCCGGAGATCGGCGTAGGGGCCAGCGTGTTCGCGGCCGGAATCATCTGGTGGGCGCTGGCCGTCGGGCTGGCCCCGGATTACGCTGGAGCGATGCTCGGCGGGATGCTGCTCACCGGGGCCGGAGTCGGGCTCACGCTGCCGACCTTCATGGCCACCGGCGCGGCCTCGCTGCCCCCCCACGCGTTCGCCACCGGCTCAGCGGTGATCAACATGCTGCGCCAAGTCGGCCTCGCGGTCGGGGTTGCGGCGCTGGTCGCCGTGCTGGGCACCACCGCGCGCGGCGGCGACCCGACCGGCGCCTTCCAGCGGGGCTGGGTGGTGATCGCCTCGGCCTCGCTGCTGGCGGCGATCGCCGGTCTGTTGATCCTGCGCCCGAGGTCCGCGTCGGCGGAAATCGCCGAGCCCGGAGCGGGGGTGATCGCGGCCTCGGAGACCCACTAGAGTTCTGATCTGGCCCCTTCGCCCGTGCTGCGGGCAATCCCCGTAATCGTCTGACAGGAGCGCCATGACCACCGAGACTCGGCAAACCGGAGACAACGGCGGCGGAGCCACCTCGGGCGACACGCTCACCGTCACCGACAACCGGACGGGCAAGTCCTACGAGATCCCGATCGAGGACAACACGATCCGCGCGACCGAGCTGCGCAAGATCAAGACCACCGACGACGACTTCGGGCTGATGACTTATGACCCGGCGTTCATGGCGACCGCGTCGTGCCGCTCGGCCGTCACCTTCATCGACGGGGAGCGGGGCATCCTCGAGTACCGCGGTTACCCGATCGAGCAGCTGGCCGAGAAATCCTCCTATCTCGAGGTCGCCTACCTGCTGATCAACGGCGAGCTTCCCAACTCCAAGCAGTTCCAGGACTGGGATCAGGAGATCACGATCCACACCTTCGTGCACGAGAACGTCAAGGAGTTCATGCAGGGCTTTAGGTATGACGCGCACCCGATGGGGATGCTGCTTGCGTCCGTCGGCGCGCTCTCGACCTTCTATCCGGAGGCCAGCGCGATCAAGGACCCCGAGTCGCGCGACATCCAGATCATCCGGCTGCTGGCCAAGATGCCTACCCTGGCCGCCTTCTCCTACCGCCACAACCGCGGGATGCCCTACGTCTATCCGGACAACGACCTCAGCTATCCGGGCAACTTCCTCTCCATGATCTACAAGGTCGCCGAGCTCAAGTACGGGCCCGACCCCCGTCTCGAGCGCGCGCTCGACGTGCTGTTCATCCTGCACGCCGACCACGAGCAGAACTGCTCGACCAGCGCGGTGCGCAGCGTCGGCTCCTCCCAGGTTGATCCCTACTCGTCGGTCGCGGCCGGTGTGGCTGCGCTCTACGGGCCGCTGCACGGCGGCGCCAACGAGGCCGTGTTGCGGATGCTGCGGCGGATCGAAACCAAGGCGAACGTCCCGGACTTCATCGCCCGGGTCAAGAACGGTGACGAGAAGCTGATGGGCTTCGGCCACCGCGTCTACAAGAACTTCGACCCCCGGGCCAAGATCATCAAGAAGACGTGCGACGAGGTGTTCGAGGTGACCGGCAAGAATCCGCTGCTGGAGATCGCCACCGAGCTGGAGCAGATCGCTCTCGAGGACGACTACTTCATCTCGCGCAAGCTGTACCCCAACGTCGACTTCTACTCGGGCCTGATCTACGAGGCGCTGGGGATGCCCGTCGAGATGTTCCCGGTCCTGTTCGCGATCGGACGCACGAGCGGCTGGATCGCCCAGTGGCTCGAGATGATCGAAGATCCCGAGCAGAAGATCTCGCGTCCGCGGCAGATCTACACCGGCGCGCGCGAGCTCGATTACGTGCCGATCGATCAGCGCAGCTGAGCCTCGCCGGGCCCCCTGAGGGGCATGCCGGCCGAGTGACCACACCCACAGTACGAACATAAGTTCGCACCTAATGTCGCTGGCGTGGAGTCCCCTCTCACCGATTTCCCCGTCGAGATTCGGCCGATCCGAGCCGATGATGGTGTCCGTCTGCGGGCCTCGCACGCACGCCTGTCCCCGGAATCGCGCTACCGTCGCTTCCTCGGCGCCAAGCCGACCCTGACCGAGTCCGACGCCCGGTATCTGGTCGAGGTCGACGGCCGCGATCACGTCGCGCTGGTGGCCACCGCCCCGGTCGACGGCGCGGACGGTGAGATCATCGCCGTCGCGCGCTTCGTGCGGCTGCCCGACGAGCCCGACACGGCGGAGTTCGCGATCGTCGTCGCGGACGCCTACCAGCGCCGCGGGCTGGCCACCGAGCTTCTGCGCGACCTGGCCGCGGTGGCGACCGAGCGCGACATCACCCGCTTCCGGGCCACGATGCTGGCCGACAACATCGCCATCCAGCGGATGCTCGAGCGCCTCGCAGCGGGTGAGGCGTCCTATCTTCGCTGCGGATCGGTCATCGAGATGGAGATCACCCTGCCGGTCGCGGCGCAGCTCGACACCGAGACGCGGGCCGCGGCCTGACATCATCCTCGCGTGGCGTGGACCCTGACCGTGCGTTGCGGCCCGCGGGTCAAGCGCAGCCGACACGAGCAGCTGGACGCGGCGCTGACCGAGCTCGAGGCCCGCGGCCGCGAGC
>JALYTU010000640.1 GCA_030854125.1 Actinomycetota bacterium
TTTTCGCTGGAGGCCATCGCCGCGGTGATCCTTGGGGGTATCCCGTTCACGGGCGGGCGCGGCACCGTGGTCGGTGCCGCCCTGGGCGCCCTGTTGGTCGGGATCATCAACGACCTGATCGTGCTCATCGGGCTGCCCGCCCTCTACGAGTACGTCTTCGTTGCGGTCGTGCTCGTCGCAGCAGGGCTGCAGGCCCGCGGCGGGGCGCTCACCAAGTAGCACCGCGCAGCGACGGCACTACCCCAGGTGACACTCGAGATCCGCGACGGTAGCATCCCAGGAGCGGTGCTAAAACCCCGACGAGAGGTGTTTTTAGTCGGAGAGGGCGTGACAGGAGTTGTACTCAGCCTCGCGCTTTCGCTCCGCCGCCGTGTCGCCGAACTTAGCAAGCGCAGGGATTTGGATCCCGGCGAGCGTCTCAGAGTGGACAGCCACTCCGAGCTGATACGACCCTCTCCGTTGACAGAGACGGGTCTGCGTCCGCCCGAATCCGCAGCGAGCGGTCCATGCATTTCCGCTGGCGCATCTCGGGATGAGTCACCCATACGTCAATTAGTACGTATATAAGCGGCACCTGCCCGGAGAAGGTTGCGGCGACGTGGCCGCACCCAGCGGCCGTGACCGGGAGTGGACAAAAAGTGCGTACACTATGAGTACGCTGGCCTGCCATGCTGCCCGTCATGGACAGCCGACGCCGTCGTCCCCGTTCGAGTCTCAGCACTAGTCGCTTCCGTCCATTCGCCGGCGGCGGGGCCGCAGCCGACCTCGTGGAGCTGCACCTCCCCTCTCTGCGTGTCGTGCGCGACATTGCGGTCCCGTCCGCCCCTGGCGATCACTACCACCTGATCGACCACGCCCGACTCGCGGCAGTGCTCTACGCGCGCTGCCCACGCACGACCGCGAGCCGCCCCAGTCGTCTCAGCGATCGCGCACTAGGAGGGAATTTGTGAACACCTTTGTTGGCGGTATCGTCAACGCGTCCCCCAACGCCAACGATGTACCCGGCGCGACGCAACTACAGCAGTTGCTCAGTGGGGCCATGTGGCTTGGTCTCGTCGGCTGCGTCGCCGCAATCGTGTTGGGCGGTGTTGCGCTCGGTCTTGGACGTCACGCTGGTAACCCGCATTGGGCGGAGCGCGGCAAGGTCGCTGCCGTCGGCGGCTTCATCGGGGCGTTCCTCATCGGCGGCGCGGCGGCCATCGTCGCCTTCGCCTTCGGCCTGGGAAGCCAGGTCGGCGGGGGCTGACATGAGACTGGTCCTTCGTGACAGCTACGGCGATCGCACGCCTGCTAGCCGCCGACTGATCGTGGTCGTTGGGCTTCTGGTGCTGTTCACTGTTGCGTTCTGCATTGGACGTTCGAGCTCGGCAGCAGCAACGACGCGAATAGCGGTCCCGGCCCCCTCGCCCACCCAGCTTGCCCAGGCGCAAGCGCCGGCACGCGGTGCTGCGCCGGACACAGAGGCGGGGGCGGCGACAGCCGCGGCCGAGGCGGACTGCGTGCTCGGCGGCCCGTTGGTGACCAGCCCGACCCAGTTCCAGGCGGCATTGGCGAAGATCCTCGCACCCGACAAGGCGGGCGCGGCCGCCGATCTGGCCCAGCAGGAGTCCGCGCAGGTCGACGCGCAGACCGGAGCCGTCTCCGCCGCTGCTGTAGGAACACGCGTCTATGTGAGCTGCATTCCGCTCGGCTATCGCGTCGAGTCATACGCGGCGGGCACCGCGGCAGTGTCGATATGGACGGAGCAGATCGTCGCGGTGGAAGGGAGCTACTCGCCCGCCTCGGGGTACATCACCGAAACACTGCACATGGCCTGGACCGCTGGCGGATGGAAGCTCGAGTCGAGCAGTCTCCTCGACACGGCCTGGGCACCGACGCCACGCGAGTCGGCACTGCCGCAGTCGACCACCCTGCCCGCGCAGCTGGTCACGTTCACGCCCTTCGGAGGCGGGTGACGTGCGCCGACGTGTCCTCATTGCCGCACTGGTCGTCATGGCAGTTGTGCCGCTCACCACCACGATCGCCCGTGCCGATCTCACCCCGGCGCAGCAGTGCGGTCAGAACAACGCGGGCCATCCCTTCGGCATCGCTGCGCCCTGGGATGGCGCCTGCTGGAACGCTGCCTTCCAGGACGTCGCCCACTTCGCCGCCGATTCGGTGGCGACGACGATCACCCGTTGGGTGATGTCGGGCGCGGTTGAGACCACCGATCTGCTGCTCAATGAGTTCGGCTCGGGGACGAGCGCACGGCCGAGCTTCAACTCCCCCTGGTTCCAGAAGGTCTACTACGGCAGCACACCGCATCCGGGCGGGACCTTTCCGAACCAGCCGGGCGCCCTCACCATCGCCGAGCTGCTCGCTGTCCCGCTGCTGGTGATGACGATCATCGCTGGGGTGCTGCGCGGCGACATCACCGGCGCGGTGAAGACGGTCCTGGTGCGACTGCCATTGGTGGTGATCCTCTGCTTCGGTTTCATCGTCGTGCTCCAGCGCGTGTTCGACCTCGTCGATGCTCTCAGCACCTGGGTGGTCGGTGGCACCGTCGGCGACTTTCAGACCTGGGCGAAGAGATTTGACCCGAGCAACATTGGTGC
>JALYTU010000641.1 GCA_030854125.1 Actinomycetota bacterium
GATCCTCTACGGCGTGATGGGCGAGCGGCAGCACCTGGAGTGGGAGGCCACCTGGCTGCCCGGCTACGGCGGCTCGCGGCCCGTGCGGATCGGCAACGCCGCGGCCGGCCAGCTCCAGCTCGACGTCTTCGGCGAGGTGATGGACGCGCTGTATCAAGCGCGCGTGCACGGTCTCGCCAAGGAACTGCCGGAGTGGGCGCTGCAGCGCAAGCTGCTCGAGTATCTCGAAGGCATCTGGGAGGCGCCCGACGAGGGCATCTGGGAGATCCGCGGCCCGCGCCGGCACTTCGTCCACTCGAAGGTGATGGCGTGGGTCGCATTCGACCGCGCCGTGCGCTCGGTCGAGTCGCAGGGCCTCCGCGGCCCGGTGGAGCGCTGGCGCGCGATCCGCGACGAGATCCACCGGCAGGTGTGCGAGCGGGGCTTCGACGAGGCGCTCGGGTCGTTCACGCAGTCGTACGGCTCGCCCGCGCTCGATGCGAGCCTGCTGTTGATCCCGCTCGTCGGCTTCCTCCCCGCGTCCGATCCTCGGGTGCGAGGCACCGTCGAGGCGATCGAGCGGGGGCTCGTGGAACATGGCTTCGTGTTGCGCTACCGGACCCACGACTCGGATGACGGCCTGCCGCCAGGCGAGGGCGTCTTCCTGCCGTGCTCGTTCTGGCTCGTCGACTGCCTGCAGCTGCTGGGACGCGAGGAGGAGGCGGAACAGCTATTCGAGCGGCTGCTCGGACTTGCGAACGACGTCGGGCTTCTCTCCGAGGAGTACGACCCGGTCGCGAAGCGGCAGCTCGGCAACTTCCCGCAAGCGTTCACGCATCTGGCGCTCGTCAACAGCGCCTTCAACATTCTCCCGCACATGAAGTCACCGATGCACTACCGGCACGCCGACTAGTTGTAGTTCCTTGAGACGTTGTTCAGTCTTGAGCCGGGAGGCTGTTTGCCGAGGCTGGCGTGTGGTCTGACGTAGTTGTAGTGGTTCAACCAGACGGGGAGTGCGCGTGAGCGCTCGGCGCTGCTGGCGTAGAGGCGCGCGTATGCCCAGCCGCCAAGCATCGTCTGGATGAAGCGCTCGGCTTTGCCGTTGGTGCGTGGCCGGCGCGGCTTGGTGCGGCTATGGCGGATCCCGAGCGCACGGCAGGCGAACCGGTGCGCATGCGAGATGTAGGCGGAGCCGTTGTCGGTCATCACCCGCTCGACGTGCACCCCCTGAGCGGCGAACCACTCGAGCGCGCGGCGGAGGAAGCCGATCGCGGTCACGGCTCGCTCGTCACTCAAGATCTCGACGTAGGCGAGACGACTGAAGTCGTCGACGCAGACGTGCACGTACTCGTAGCCGGCGGCTTCTTCGAAGCGTCCCGGACCACGGCCGAGCACCCTGTGCCCCGGTCGGCTGAAGCGGCCGAGCTTCTTGACATCGATATGGACGAGCTCGCCTGCACGCGCGCACTCGTAGCGGTTGGCCGGCTCAAACGGCTCCAGACGCGAGCGCTTCCCAAGACCGATTCGCTTCAAGACCGCGGAGACCGTAGAGAGCGGCATCCGCAAGACCTCCGCGATCTCGGCCGCCGTCATCCGCAGCCGTCGCAAGAGCTCGATCACGCGCACACGCTCAGCAGGTGTCCGCCGCGGGATCCGCTTGGGCGCCGAGGAACGATCGATCAGACCGGCACGCCCCTCACGGCGATAGCGGGCCAGCCACTTGGCCGCCGTGCGCTCACTGACACCAGCGGCCTCCGCTGCAGCCGCGACCGTCCAGCCGCCCTCGATCACCCGCTCAACGATCAACAGCCGAGAGTGCAGGCAGGTCCTCGCGTTACCGTGAAGCCTCATCTGGGTCCTCCTCTGGAAGCTGGGGCATCGACAACCACCAGCCTCCAGGGAGACCCGGATGAACAACCTTCTTAGGAACTACATGTAGTCGGTGATCGCGAAGTTGACCTTCGGGAACTTCTTCGCGTACGTGGCCTCGGTGCCCGCGAGCAGGAACCCGGCCGCGACGACGATGTTCGCGCCCTTGCGGATCGCAGCGTTGAAGTTCGGCGCGTAGTCGCTCGCCGAATGCGAGACCTCAGGAATCGCAGTGCCGCCGACCTTCGCCACAGCCTCGTTCAGCCCCTTGAGCTGGTTCTTGTTGAAGCCGGCGTCGTTGAACCC
Source organism: Actinomycetota bacterium (assembly GCA_030854125.1). Classification (GTDB taxonomy): domain Bacteria; phylum Actinomycetota; class Thermoleophilia; order Solirubrobacterales; family Solirubrobacteraceae; genus Palsa-465. The sequence goes on from JALYTU010000641.1 coordinate 2,155, forward strand.
GATGAGGTCGCTCACGGCCGCCGCCTTGAACGCTGACTTCTGCGTCGACGTCTCCGACGTCCCCGACGACCCCGACGACCCCGACGACCCGCCGCAGGCTGCCGTGACGGTCGCCACGAGCGCTGCCAGAGCTGCCAGCGCGAACCACCGAGAAACTCTCAAATTGCCCTCCCAGTCGAATATTCGGTTTCCGGCGCGATCCTAGCCCTAAACGGGAGGCGGGTTCCAGTCCTCCGACGATCGAGCGATCGGCTCAGCCACCCCCTGCCTCGAGCCGCCTCTCGAGCTCCGCGCGCGTCGGCAGGCCCGGCACGACGCCTGCGTGTTCGACCATATGGGCGCCGGCGGCGCAGCCCCAGAGGACGGCGTCGAGGTCCGAGAAGCCCTCCGCGAGCGCGACCGCAAAGGCGGCGTTGAAGGCATCGCCGGCACCGGTCG
>JALYTU010000642.1 GCA_030854125.1 Actinomycetota bacterium
GAGCTAAGACGCTCACTCTTCGGTGCAACGCAACCAGACGATCTCCGCGCGTGATCACGGTCCGGCTTGGCGACGGGTCCCGCGGCTGTCAAGAACCCGATCGAGGCGCCGCCGCCCCATCCCCCGGCCCGCTGGCATGATGAGCGACATGGCAACGTGCGGGGACTGACGCGAAGAGCTTCGCCGCGGAAACGAGCGCCTCAGTGCCGGTGGTTGTTGATTTCTGGGCAGCGTGGTGCGGACCGTGTCGGATGATCTCGCCGGTGCTCGAGGACCTCGCCGGCCGGCACGCCGGACAGCTGAAAGTCGTCAAAGTCGACGTCGACGCAAACCCCGAACTCGCTGCCCGGTTCGGCGCCCAGTCCATCCCGCTCCTGGTAGTGATCCGCGACGAGCGCGAGGTCGACCGGATCGTGGGTGCGCTTCCCCGCGCGGCGCTGGAGCAGCGGCTCGGGCCGATGCTCGCCAGCTGAGCATCTGCCGTCGATCTCCCCGGATTCGCAGGAACCAGCGAACCGCGAGCAACCTCGGTCGCGTCGGCGCGTCAGGCCGCGCGGTCAGGCCGCGCCACGTCGCAACATCCCGCAAACTCGCGTGCCTCTTGCTGGCAGCTGCTTGTCAAGGGCAGGACTACGCGTTCAAACGCCAGACCATCATCGAGCGCAAGCTCCGCGCCCTGGAGCTCCGCGCCGGCGCACCCAAACAAACCGGCGCTCAGCACCCCAAAAACACGCCCTCCACAAGCAGCGAGCAGCGCAAGAACGCCAACTCACCGAGCAAGCCGAACTCGCCTACCAACGATTCATCCAGGACTGGACAGCATCCCGGCCCGGAAACGATGGTGCGGGCGCCGCACCGGGGCGCGCATCACAAAGGCCGTCAAGCGGCACAGCAGCGCGGCAGCGACCAGCCCCAGAACCTGCGCTTTAGCTCGCGGTCACCCGCGCCACCAACAACCATCCCACCCCCGGAGAAATCTGTCCACCAACCCTACTTTCTTACTGCGTAGGAGGCTTCGTCCGGGCCGTGGTGGCCGGCCCGTGATCCTGGCGGAGCCAGGCGTCGCCGGCGCCGACGCCTGCTTGCCGTTGTGAGCCTCCCATGCGGTCAACGCTCGGCCATGTGTAGGGGACCGCATTCGGCTCGCGGAGACGTCGATTGCGCAGAATCCAGATGACTCTGCGCCGTCCTCAAGGGCGGCGATCCCGCCGCAGATCACGATCTCCTGGTCATGCGTGCGTGTGGGTGGGCCGCGCCACGATCAGCAGCGGGCATCGTGAGCCGTGCACCAGGCCCTCGCCGGTGCCGCCCAGCAGCAGTCGGGCCAACGGTCCCCAGCGTCGCGATCCGATCACCAGCAGGTCCAGCTCGGCGGAGAGCTCTCGCAACGCGTCCGCTGAGCGTCCGCGCGTGACCGCGACGGTCGCCTCGACCTTCAAGTCCGAGACGGCCGCCTGGATCTGTCGTTCCAGATCCTGCGCCTCGTCGTCCATGATTTCCGTCCAGGCCTCCATGATGTCTCCCATCCACACCTGGGGCCATCCCAGCGCCGGCACGTGATCGTCGATCACTCCGCGTACGACGAGCTCGGCGCTGCTGCCGTGGACGAGTGTGGCCGCGGCGGCCAGTGCCGCGGCGCCCTCGGCGCCCCCGTCGAACCCGACGCCGATCCGCCGCAGCCGGAAGTCCGGGAGACCGCTGAGCCCGCGCGGTGCGATCGCCAGCGCTCCCTGCAGCCCGGCGAGTACCTGGCGAGCGTCGTGACCGAGCGACACCTCGCCCGTGGGACCATGTGAGCCGGAGCCCACCACGAGCAGCTGGCGGTGATCGGCGCGGGCGAGCCGCCGCAGACCCCGAGCCACCGAGAGGTCGGCGGTGATCGCCGTCCGAGCCTCAGGCGCGTAGGCCGAGCGGACCTGCGAGAGCATTGTCTCGGTCTCGCGGCGCACACTCTGACGGTCGAGGCCGGGGAGCAGGAGCGACAGCTCGGGCTCGACCGTTAGCAGCATGAGGTCACCGTCGACGGCGGCGGCGATCAGGGACCCCAGCCGCATCGCATCCTGCGACTGGGCCGCAGTGTCGATGGCGACGGCGATGTGGCGCAGCTCAGGGAGCGGGCGCGCCGCGGCGTCGGGTGCGGTCTCGGTGGTCATGGATGTATTCAACCGCCTTCGTAGGAGACGTCCATCCGTAGACGACCGCAATGGCCAGTGGCTAGCCCCCGAAGCGGCGATCCGACAGCTGGCGTTAGCGTCGATCCTGGCAACGATGCTCTACATCCACCACCCCACATCGGTGAGCCACGATCCTCGGGCGCGGTCGCCCGAGCACCCGGACGCTCCCGCACGTGTGGCAGCGATCGACGCGGCACTTGTCGCGGCCGGCATCGACCTGCAACGCCTCGAGGCCCCTCCCGCAATGCAGGACGAGCTGACGCTGGTGCACAGTGAGCGGCACGTATCCTTCATCCGTGAGCTCTGCCAGTCAGGCGGAGGGCAGATCGATGCCGACACCTACGTCGGCGAGGCTTCCTATGAGGCGGCACTGCACGCCGCCGGAGGAGCCTGCGAGCTGGCCCGGAGGCTGACCT
>JALYTU010000643.1 GCA_030854125.1 Actinomycetota bacterium
GGGCAGCGCTGTGGGGCCGGCGCCGCTGTGGTGATCCGGGCCAGCGCGCCCCGGCAGCGCGCGCCGTTGACCGCGAGCGAACCCTGGTGCGCGGTGTCACGCTCGTCGGACCCGACGATGATCGTGTAGCAGCCGCGGGCCACCCGCCACCCGCTCGCGCTCCAGTAGGAGAGCGCGCGGGTCGTGATCGGAAAGCTCGCCCGGGTGTTAGCGCCCGCGTCCAGCGACACGTGTGCGTAGCCCTCGAGCTGTCGCGGCGGCTCGCCGGTCGACGGTGGCGCAGCGATGTAGAGCTGCGGGACGTCAGCGCCGGCTCGGTGCCCCGTGTTGCTCACCGTGATGCCGGCGGTGGCCACGGTCGGAGTCGTGCCCGGCCCGGCGCTCGGGCCGCCGCCGGCGACGGTCAGACGATCGAGCGAGAAGCTCGTGTAGGAAAGCCCGTAGCCGAACGGGAACAGGGGTGTGATCTGCTTGGCGTCATACCACCGGTAGCCGACCAGCATCCCCTCGCTGTAATGGGATTGGGGTATCCCCTGCGCATCGGGGATGCCGGGGAACTGCTGCGGACTCTGGATCGGAGTGTCGGCCGGCGAGCGCGGGAAGGTCTCCGGAAGCTTGGCCGACGGGTTGACATCCCCGAACAGCAGCGCGGCGATTGCGTTGCCGTCCTCCTGGCCGGGATACCAGGCCTCGAACAGCCCCTGGATCTGGCTCAGCCATGGCATCAGCACCGGACCTCCGGTGTTGAGCACGACGATCGTGTGGGGGTTGGCGGCGGCGACCTGGGCGATCAGCTGGTTCTGGTCGACCCCCTGGGGCGTGCACCCTCCGGCCAGCGTGCAGTTGCCCGAACTGAGACCCATGGTGCTGCGGTCGACGCCCTCGCTGTCCTGCGCTCCCGCAAACACGATCGCGACGTCGGCGAGCTTGGCCGTCGCCGCGGAGGTCGTCGGGCTGGAGCCATCGGCGTAGAGCACAGTGTCGCCCTTGGCGCCTGCGCGCTGCTGGATCCCGGCCAGCGGGCTGACCACGTCCAGCTTGGGGACGAGCTCGGGGACGTGGCTGCTCCCGTTGCCGTTGTAGAACTGCGCCGCGCCGGCGGGCCCGGCGCCGGGGCCGATGACCGCGATCCGCTGTCCGTTGGTGGTCAGCGGCAGCACGTTGGCGTCGTTCTTGAGCAGCACGGTTCCGTTCTCGGAGATCGTGCGGGCCAGGGCGATGTCCTGCGGACGCTCGACGCTGGCGGCGAACGCGGCCGGCTCGGGGGCAGCCGGATGATCAAAGAGCCCGATCCGGAACATCGCGGACGTGATCCGGGTGACCATGTCGTCCAGGCGGGCCATCGAAACCTGACCGGCCTGGATTGCGGTCTTGAACGGTCCGGTGAAGTAGGTGCCCGGGGCGACGTTCATCTCCATGTCGAGTCCGGCGTTGACGGCGGGCACCGTCGAGTGCGTTCCGCCCCAATCGGACATCACGAAGCCGTCAAATCCGAACTGCTGCTTGAGGACCGAGGTCAACAGGGTCGGGTTCTCGCAGGCGTAGACGTCATTGATCCGGTTGTAGGAGCACATCACCGAGCCGACGTGTGCCTGACGGACCGCCGCTTCGTAGGCCGGTAGGTAGATCTCCTGGAGCGCGCGTTGGTCCACGTCCGAGGAGTCCGTCATCCGGTTGGTCTCCTGGCTGTTGGCCGTGTAGTGCTTGACGGTGGCGATCACGGGGTTTGACTGGATCCCGCGGATCTCCGCCACGCCGCCCTGCGCGGACAGAAACGGGTCCTCGCTCATGTACTCGAAGTTGCGTCCGTTGAGCGGATTGCGGTCGATCTCGACCCCGGGCGCCAGCTGGACGTTGATCCCCTTGTGCAGCGCCTCCCAGCCCAGTGCCTGGCCGAACCGGTACTGCAGGCTCGGATCCCAGCTCGAGCTCTGGGCGATCGGGGCTGGGAAGGCCGTCGTGTTGATCTCCTGGTCACCGACACCCTGTCCGGCGTCATTGAGGACGACGTCGGGGATGCACAGGCTCGGCTGCGCGGGGATGTAACCGGCGGCGCCGTAGTGCGCCCAGATCGGCTGGGCCTGCGAGAGCATCGCGAGCCTCTCGTCGATGGTCATCGTGGCGACGAGCTCGTTGGCCCGCTCCAGCGGGGACAGCGCCGTGTTCATCCACGGGCATTGCGCCGCCGCCGCTGCCCGGGCAGTCCCGGTGGGACCGGAGGCGACGGGTCCGAGGGCGAGCGCCGCCGCGAGGGACAGCGTCACGAGCGCGGTTTGCGCGGCGCGGGTGCACGATCGGCGGGTGAGCGGGGAGGCCACAGCGCCAGCCTATGTCACGTGCGGTCTGCTCTGCTCACACCGAGTCGATGCCGTGAAACAGCCGCCGCTGCGCCGCCCGCCGCCGCGGCGGCCAGCGGCGAGCACCAGTCGCTAGCATCGCGCGGCGCGGCGAGATAGCTCAGTTGGTAGAGCACACGACTGAAAATCGTGGTGTCCCGGGTTCGAGTCCCGGTCTCGCCATCAGCCGAAAGTCCTGCAAATTGGCCCCTTCTGGCTCTGGGTGACGGAAGCAATGTGGGCCTCCTTTTGG
>JALYTU010000644.1 GCA_030854125.1 Actinomycetota bacterium
ACGCGCACCTGACGTCCCGTCGCGGGCCATCTCAGAGTTGGGCGAGGCCGCCCGCCTTGATCAGGTACTGAAACTTGCCCTTGCCTCCGGTGACCTTCAGGACGCGGTATTCGCGTCCGAACACCGTGTGCAGCGACGGCGAGAACGTGACGCTCCCGGAGAGGGTGGGCAAGCTCTTGAACGCCTCCATGGCCGCGGCCAGCTTCGTCCCCTCAAGCGCTCCTCCGGACTGCTTGATCGCGGCCACGATCCCGTCGACTGCGGCGGCGCCGGTCACGAACCCTCCGGTGGTCGGCGCGTGCCCCTCCGCCGTGAGCTGGGCGATCAGCGCCTTCACGGCCGGGTTAGGGTCATCGCCGTAGATCGACGCGTAGGAATCGGTCCAGACGTTGGTGGCGACCTTCGGATCCTTCGGCATCCAGTAGGTGCCGTCGAGCGACCAGGGGGACAGCTGCGGCGTCATGTTCCCGGCCGAGCGGACGTCGGACAGGAAGGTCGAGACATCCGGCGCGGCCGTGGTGCAGACCTCATTCACAGCGGCCTTGCTGGCATTGACCCGGTTTGCCACGTTGGCGATCGTGTGGTCGCCCTGGGTCCAGGTCTGGGTGCTCACGACCTTGCCCCCCAGCGCCTGGAACTTGTTGGCGAACGCCTGGCAGACGTTCTGGTTGTAGACGATCTGCTTGTCGTACACCACGTTGGCGGTCTTCCAGCCTTGCTTGATCGCGATCCGCGCGTCGGCGGCACCCTCGTCCTGGGCGACGTTGCCGTAGCTGAAGGCGAGTTTGCCCGCGGAGCCGAAGCGCTTGGGGCCCATCTGGTCGGTGCCGATGCACGGCGCGATGGTGAGCAGCTTGTTCGACAGGCCGACCTGGATTGATGGGGTCGAGAAGTCGACGTCACAGGTGACCCACAGCACGTTGGCTCCCTTGGAGACCAGGTTCAGGGCATCGGCCCGAGTCTGATCGGGCTTGAGCTGGGTGTTGGCGACCGCAAATTCGATCTTGCGTCCGTTGACCCCGCCCGCGGCGTTGATCTTCTTGGCTTCAAGTTGGGCGCCGTAGAGCGCGGGATCGTCGGTGGGCGCCATCAGCGCGGTCTCGTCGACCGCGGCTCCGATCAGGATCGGTTTCTTGCTCGACGAGCCGCCGGCGGCGCTGGCGCCGCCACTGCTCGTGCTACTGCTGCTCGACCCGCAGCCGGCCACCACCGCGGCCAGCACCACCAGCCCACACAGCGCTGCGATCCATGCCTTGGCTCTGCTCATCTCTCACCTTTCGCTCTCTGTTGCCCGGCGAAGCCGAGCGTCCTCGCCGGCTCGGGCCGGGACTGGAAATGGGTTTCACGCGGGGAAGAAGAAGTGCTCGACGATCGCGTAGCTCGAATAGCCCAGTTGGTCGGCGGGGACGATCCGCTCAGCCAGCTCGGGGTCGAGACGCTTGGGAGACCGACCCAGCCACGATTGCACCTCCGAGTAAACGCTGAACCTCATGCTCCCTCGCTAAAGCCAATGATGGCGCGACTCTAACCTCAAGTCCGATCAAATGTCAAACTTTCCGCGGTGCTCGGGACCGCTGAGCACGAGGCCTAGATGGCCGCACGGGCCGCCCCTCATGCCCCGATCATGCTGAAGCCCCCGTCGCAGATCAGGAAGCCGCCAGTGATGTGGGCGGCGTCCTGGCTGGCCAGGAAAACGACCGTTCCCACCAGCTCCTCGGGCCGTGGGATCCGGCGCAGCGGCGTGCGCTCCAGGACCCACTCTCGCCGTCCCGAGCGCCAGTCAGCGCGCTCAAGCGTCGTCTCGGTCTCGATATAGCCCGGCCCGATGGCGTTGACCCTCACGTGGGGGGCGAACGCCGCGGCGTAGGACTTGGTCAGCCCGATCACGCCATACTTCGACGCGGCGTACTGAGGCGCGCGCGGGCTGCCGGTGACGACCACGTTCGAGCAGACGTTGACGATCGCTCCGGAGCCCTGAGCGAGCATCCGGCGCCCGATCTCGTGCGTGGTCAGCATCGTGCCCTTAATGTCGACGGCCAGCACGCGATCGAGCACCGCCTCGTCGATCTCCCGCCACGATTGCTGCTCCGGCGCCACGTCGCCCACGTTGTTGACCAGCACGTCGATCTGACCGAAGGCCGCGAACGCCGCCTCGGCCATCCGCTCGATTTCCTCCCAGTGGGTCAGGTCGGCCTGGAGCAAGTGTGCGCCGCGGCCGAGGGCGCGGATCTCCCCGGCCACGCGCTCCGCCCCGGCGCGCGAGCGGTTGTAGTGGACGACTACGTCGGCGCCTTCCTGGGCCAGACCGAGCGCGATCGCGCGGCCGAAGCCCCGGCCCGCCCCGGTGACAAGCACCTTGCGCCCGTCCATGCGGGCGCTCATCCCTGCCACGCGTTCAGTTGGATGTCACCCATCGGCGGCTCGTCGCGCTCGCTCACCGCGACCGAATGCTGGCGACCGCAGCCGGGGCAGAGATGCGCCACCAGCTCCAACGTATGGTGCACGACGATGCCCCGGGGGAGCTTCTCGCCTTCGATCCGTCGGCTGGCCATCCCGTCCTGCCAGCGGCCGTCGGCCGGCGCGAGGAC
>JALYTU010000645.1 GCA_030854125.1 Actinomycetota bacterium
AAGCAGCACTGTCGAGGGTGCCTCAAACCGCCCCCGACAGACCCCCTATTTCGTGGATCCGGCAGCGTGGCGGACCTCGCCTGAGGCTTCTGCATCGACGCGGCCGTTAGCACTGAACGGGCAAGCACGGGATGCGCACCTTCGGCGAAACCTGTGCCAAGCAGCAAGACGACGAAGTTGACGGTGAAGCGAGCGCACATCGAACGTCGATTTAGGCTAGGGGTGTCGTCCGCCGTGTCCGGTTTGAGCTCGTTTCGTAGCCGTGCTGGCGCGCGGCGGCTGTGATTGCTCGCCTGGGTGTGCGACGATCGTGGTATGGGGCGATTGCGGACTCGGGGCCACTGCGGGGGAACTTACCGTGACAGGGATGGGTTTTGCCTGTCGGTGGTCCGGAAGGTTTTGGTCGCCTGCGTGTCGGCCGTTGCCGTTCTGCTGGTCGGGTTCGCGAGCTCGGCCTGGGCTGATTTCACCGCGGTTGAGGGACAGCAGTTCATCGGGCAGGTGCTCGTCGCCCCCTGCTCGGCGGCTCACGGGACGATCGATTGGGGCGATAACACGATGTCGGCTGGGACGTCTGATGGCGGCAGCGGCGTGGACGGTACGCACACGTATGCCGATCAGGGCATCTACAGCGGGAGTCTTGTGTACACCTGCCCCCAGTTCGGCCAGACGCCGCATACGGCCTCGTTCCAGGCGACGGTGAAGGACGCACCGCTGACGGGATCTGGGCGGGCGCTGACCGCCACCGCGGGTCAAGCTATAAACACCGTCGTCGCCCAAGTCAACGACGCTAATCCGCAGGCCGGCGCCGGTGACTTGTCGGCGCAGATCACGTGGGGCGACGGCGCAACGACGGCTGGTTCAGTCGCGAGCTCCGCGGGCGGCGGGTTTGACGTGTCCGGCGCGCATACCTACGCGACGGCCGGGAACTACGCGATCGGCGTGACGGTCACCGACGTCGGCGGGAGCACCACGACCGCCGGCTCCTCGGCCCAAGTGAAGGCGGCGCCACCGCTATCGCCGCCGCCACCACCTCCACCGCCGCCGCCACCGTCACTGCCTCCGCCTACCTTCGGTCCGCCCCGAGCGTTTTTCACCTACTCCCCGGCGCCGCCGTGTGGCGGCGATCAAGTCGCGTTTGATGCTTCGGGGTCAAGGGGCGGCGGACGACGGCTGATCAGCTACCGCTGGTCGATCAGCCCCGCAGTCCTCGACTTTTTCGGCCATGAGTCCCCGGGCGTCCGCACGACTACCCCTCGGGGCTACTCGACCGCAATCGACAACGTCGACGAAGTCATCGGTGGGCAGGCCCCGGACGCAGTCGTTCCTGATTACCTCATACACGACCCAGGGGCGTTTGTGCCTGAAGACCATCGCTTCCCCACTTGGCATGTGCAGCTGTTTCACCGCGCCGTCACCATGACGCTACGGGTCACGGCCAGCGACGGCGAGACGGCCTCGTTCAAGCGACGGATCACGTTTCGCGACCCGGTGCAGACCGCGACCGTGGCGTACTACTACGGCAAGGGCGGACAGCCAGACGGCCCGGGGTTCACCCTGCCGATCGGGATCGTGAGCACCGACCAGATCTGCGACTCGCGCTCCCTTCTGCAGAAGGTCTTGCGGTCGACGTTGACGGTGAGGCCGAGCGTTCTGAAAGGTGCCCGCGGCACGCTGCAGGTATCTGCAAAGTCCGCGGCGGTGACAGTGCGGGTCCCGTGTCGCTACGCGAAGCTGGGCTGCGACGGAATCCTGGCTGTCGGCCCCAGCGGCCGAGCAGACGCGGGCAGGCGCCCCAGAACCAGTTCGTTGGGATTCGCTCAGTTCGTCGTCGCCCGGGGGCGAGGGAGTGCGACAGTAAACATCCCGCTCACCGCACAGGGCAGATCGCTGGCCCTTGCTCACAAGCTGGGGCGAGTCACCCTCAGCTTGCTGTCCACTGGAGCCAGCGGCCGGATCAGCATCACCACAAGGACGATCACGCTCATCAGAGGACCCGCGCGGCAAAGCTGACGGGCCGAGCGCTGCGGATCCGGGCCTTGGGGACGCCGCCGCGCAGCCACCACTACGTCCCATCAAATGAGAAGTCGCCCGAAGGCCGCCAGAGCAGGGAGCTCGACCGCGCCGCTGGTCCCGTCCCATGAACGGCGGCTTAATCAGGGCGTGCCCCGCTCAGCCTCCTCACCCGTAACCGACCACCCCGCCGCCGTGCTCTCGCCAAGCTCGGGACCAGGTCGTCGAGCCATGCCTACGCAATCGCCAGCTTCTGCGCGACGGCATGTCCGCCATGCCTTGCGCGGAAATCGAGCACCCGGCGGCTCGAGTGCTAGCAGGCTTCCCGCTAGCGATCGTGCGTAAGCGGAACTCCGCGCGCTCGGCTCTAGCTTCCGCTCCGTCGCCTCAGCGGCCACGAGTGGCTGGCTTCTGCTTTTGCTCGCTGCCGTACCGAAGCGGAACTCCTACGGAGTGCGTCAGCGCGGTGGGAAGCGGGGCTGGCCTGGGTAGGCTCCGCGGGTGAGTTCGTCAGGTGACTACGTCGCTGCGCAGTCGATTGCGTGCCGGACTGAGGGTGCCGAGGATCGCGACCG
>JALYTU010000067.1 GCA_030854125.1 Actinomycetota bacterium
CACCGGGCCCGTCGCCCGGGGCGATGAGGCGACGGTGGCCGCTCAGCGTGCCGCCGTGAAGCAGCGCGCGCCCGAGCTGCTGAGCCTGTTCGACGCTCTGACGGCGGCGACGCGTTCGCTGGCGGCCGATCCGGCGATGACGGTATGAGAAGCGCCACCACCGTGGCCGCGCTGCGCGGCGAACTCGCCGGAGCGCGCCGGGCCGGTCAGCGAGTCGGGCTGGTCCCGACGATGGGCGCGTTTCACGCCGGCCACCTCGCGCTGATGCAACGCGCCCGCGTCGAATGCGACGTCGTCGTCGTGTCCCTGTTCGTCAACCCCGCCCAGTTCGATGATGCCGGCGACCTCGCCGCGTATCCGCGCGGACTGGAGCGCGACGCCGAGCGTGCGGCCGCGGCCGCAGTCGACGTGCTCTTCGCCCCTGCCGTTGCCGAGGTCTACCCGGACGGCTTCGCCACGACCGTCGCGGTCGGCGGCCTCACCGAGCGGCTGGAGGGCGCCAGCCGGGGGCGCGACCACTTCAGCGGCGTGACCACGGTCGTCGCCAAGCTGTTCGCGATGGCCGGCCCCGATGTCGCCTACTTCGGACAGAAGGACGCTCAGCAGGTCGCGGTCGTCCGCCGGATGGCGGCCGATCTCAACCTGCCGGTCGAGATCGCCGTCTGTCCGACCGTCCGTGATCCCGGGGGCCTGGCCCTGTCCAGCCGTAACGCCCACCTGTCCCCGGCGGAGCGAGAGAGCGCGCTGTCGCTGTCGCGTGCCTTGGCGCTCGCCGCCGCCGCCGTCCGCGACGGTGAGCGTGACCCGACCGCCGCGACCGCTCCGGCGCGAGCCGTCATCGCCGGGGCGGGCGCCGAGCTCGAATACCTGGAGCTGGTGACGCCCGACGGTTTGGAACCGGTAGCCGAGATCGATGGCCCCGTCCTGGCCGTGATCGCCGCGCGCATCGGGACGACTCGTCTGATCGACAACGCCGTGCTGGAGCCGCTGGGCGCATCCCGCTTGCGCCCACCCGCCACCGTTCCGGGGAGCCACTGACATGAACCGCACGATGCTCAACGCAAAGATCCACCCCATCATCGCCATCGACAGCGACGCCGCGACCCTGACGGCCGCGTCCGCCGCCTGAACCCGGAGGTCCCCGGTGTCCTCAGCCCCGTTCCACATCACCGTCCCCAGCGACGCTTCGCAACTCCCGGTCACGCTGCCGATCCTGCTTGACAAGAAGCGGCGCGGCGAACCGATCGTGATGATCACTGCCTATGACTTCCCCAGCGCCCGCGCCGCGGAGGCCGGCGGCGTCGACATAGTCCTGGTCGGCGACTCCGGCGCGATGACGGTGCTCGGCTACCCCTCGACGATCGAGGTCAGCACCGACGAGATGCTCGTGCTGGCGCGGGCGGTGCGCCGAGGACTCAAGACACCGTTCATGATCGGCGACCTGCCCTTCGGGTCCTATGAGGAATCCGACCAGCAGGCGGTCGCCACGGCAATGCGCTTCGTCAAGCAGGCGGGCTGTGATGCGGTCAAGCTCGAGCGTGGCAACGCCGTCTCGGTATCGCGCGCTCGAGCGATCGTGGGAGCCGGCATCCCGGTCATGGGCCACGTCGGCCTGACGCCGCAGACCGCGACCGCGCTCGGGGGCTACCGCGCGCAGGGCCGCAACACCGCCGCCGCGGCTCGGATTGCCGAGGAGGCGCTGGCCCTGCAGCAGGCGGGCTGCTTCTCGCTCGTGTTCGAGGCGATGCCCGCCGCGGTGGCAGCCGAGCTGATGCGCCTGGTCGAGATCCCGGTGATCGGGATCGGTGCCGGATCCGCAACCGACGGGCAGGTGCTCGTCTTCCACGACCTGCTGGGGATCCGCGAGGGCCGCGGCGCGCGCTTCGTGCAGCGCTACGGCGAGCTTCAGGCGGAGATGGACGCAGGCGTCGGCGCCTTCGCCGCCGATGTGCGGGCTGGACGCTACCCGGGCCCCGAGCACACGTACTCGATCGACGCCGAGGAGCTGGCACAGTTCCGCGCCGGATTGTCAGATCCCCGGTCCGACGGTTAGTGGGCGCGGGCGGGTCCACTAGCATCCGCGACAGATGGCTCGCCTCGCCTCGGTATTCGCTCCGCGTGATCGCGTCTACTTCGAGCTGTTCGAGGAGGCGGCGCAGAACCTGCTGCGGGCGTCGGGCCTGCTTGACCGGATGCTCTCCGAGTACCCCGATGACAAACATCTGGCCGCCGAGATCCTCGATTGCGAGCACGAGGGCGACCGGATCACCCATGACATCATCAACCGGCTGAACCACACTTTCGTCACGCCGATCGACCGTGAGGACATCCTTGCCCTCGCCTCGGCTCTGGACGATGTCGTCGACTACACCGAGGAGGTCGCTGACTACCTCGGGCTGTACAAGATCGAGGCGCCGATGGATCAGGCGATCCGTCTGGCCCAGGTGCTCAAGGACGCCTCCAAGCAGGTGGCCGAGGCGGTACCGCGGCTGCGCGGCTTTCAGTCCATCTCGCGCTACACGGTCGAGATCAACCGGCTTGAGAACGAGGGGGACCGGATCACCCGCGAGGCTGTGGCCTCCCTGTTCGACGGCGGCATCGACCCGATGGTCGTGATTCGCTGGAAGGACATCTTCGAGCGGCTCGAGGCGGCGATCGACGCCACCGAAAGCGTGGCGAACATCCTCGAGGGAATCGTCATCAAGAATTCGTGAGCCCTGACGGCCAGGCCTCGTACGGCACCCGAGAGGGGCGACGTTTGAGACATCATCACCAGCGGATCACGGCCGCCATCGCCACGGTGGTCGCGACCGCAGTGCTCGCCCCGGCCGCATCGGCGGCGATCACCCCGAGCGTGACGCTGACGCAGACCGGCACCCAGGCCGGATCCCCGAGCGACGTCACGCTGGACCTCAAGTTCGCGCCCACGGGCTCGGACTCGCCCAAGGACCTGACCGTTGCCCTACCCCCGGGGCTGCTCGCCAACGCTTCGATCAACGGTGGCGCGTGCCTGACGAGCACGACCGCCGGAGCGCCGTGTCAGGTCGGCAGCGGCACGGTGACAGCCAGCCCGATCGTGCTCGGAATTCCGACCGGGCTCCCTATCTCGCTCCCGGTCAGCTTCTACCTCGTGGCCCCACCCAATCCCGCTGACTTGGCCGGCTTGCTCGCGGTGGCGTTCCCCGGAACTCCGCTGGCGACCAACCTCGGGTCCCCCGCTGACGTGATCGTCCGGCCCTCCGGTGATCCCGCCGGCGTCGGCCTGACCGAGCGCTTCTCCAACCTGCCGAACACCTTCAGTGGGCTGTCGATCGGGGTCACCGAGCTCAAGAGCACCTTCACCGGACTGCGCCTTCCCGCCACGTGCCCCACCCCCGTGGCCAGTGTGGCCGTCACGGCCGACTCCTACTCCGATCCGGCCGGCAAGACGGCGAGCCCGGCCCCGCTCACGGTTACCGGCTGCTCGGCGCTGCCCTTCGCCCCCCAGTTCAGTGTCTCGGCGACGCGCGACATCGCCGACAGCGGCGCGCAGGTGGTCACCGACATCCGGCAGAAGGCCAACGAGGCGCCGAGCCGCACTGTCAGCCTGACCCTGCCGCCGACGGTGCTCGCCCCCAATGCCGCGGCGGTGATCAGCGATGGGCTGCTGTGCACCGATCCCGGCTTCGCCGGCTGCAAGGTGATCGGCACCGCGAGCTCCACCTCGCCGCTGTACCCCACGCCGCTCGCCGGGCAGGACTACCTCACCGGATCGCTGACCGCACCGGCGATCACGATCCGCTTCCCGGCGCCGTTCGCGCTCACCCTCGGAGGTCCGGTGACCCTGGCGACCGGCACCACGACCTTCACCAACCTGCCCGACATCCCGCTCACCGATCTCAAGGTGACGCTCGCGGGCGGCTCCGCCGCTGCCTTCGCCGCAACCTGCAACCCGGCCGTCGGTACCGCGACGAGTGCGCTCACGACCCAGAACGGCGATCGCAGCGCCGGGGTTTCGGCCCCGTTCACCGTGGCCAACTGCCCGCCCGGCTCGAATGGGTCCGGAGGTCCGGGTCCTGGCAGCGGGGGCCCGGGCAGCGGGGGCGGTACTCCCGGCGGCGGAGCGAAGGCCAAGGCTGGGCAGCCCACCTTGAGCGCTGGCCGGATCACGGGCCTCGGCCACCGACGACCGGAGCTGCGCTTCACCGCCACCGCCGGCCGCGGTGCCCCCAGGCTCAGCGTTCTAACCCTCGGCCTCCCCCCCGGCCTCAGCGTCATCCGCCACCGCCACGGTCGCCGGCTCAGCATCCGAGGGGTGAGCCTGCGCGGGGCGAGCGCGGCCGCGATCACGGTCAGCCATGGCCCCCTGGTCATCCGGCTTCGGCGGGCTGCCTCGCGGGTCACGGTGACGCTGCGCTCCAGCACCATGCGCGAGAGCGCGGGGCTCAAGCGCCAAGCGCGCCGGCATCGCATCCATCGGTTGACCCTCGGCGTCCTGGCCCGTGATGCCGCTCGTCACACGTCGCGGCTGAAGCTGATCATCACGCACATCCGGCTCTGAGCGTCGGGCACGGTCACCCAGGATCCAGCCGGGCTCGGGCGAGACCCAGTGGACCCGTGCGCATTACCGGGCTGGGTATTGGACCTCACGCAGCACCTTGGCGGGTGCTCCGGCCGCGATCGAATACGGCGGGATGTCGCTGGTCACCACGGAATTGGCGCCAATCACGCTCCGCTCGCCGATCGTGACTCCGCTGGTCACGACCACGCCGGCCCCGCACCACACGTTGTCACCGATGCGGGTCGGGCCCTTGCTGGTGAACCCCTGCCAGGTGACGGGTTGATCAGGATCATCGAAGCGGTGATTACCGTCGGTCACAAAGCAGCCGTTGGCGAACATGCAGTGGTCGCCGATCTCGACCAGCTCGACCGCGGCGACCATCACCCCGAGGTTGAGGAACGTTCCCGAGCCGATCCGGATCCTGGCATTCCCCGGGGCCGTCAGCCACACCCCGGGCTCGAGCAGCGTCTGCGCGCCGATCTCCAGCCGGCCCTCGCGCAGGGCCTCGAGGATGTTGCCGTGGACCGGCCAGCGGATGAAGGCCCGGCGACGCATCAACTCCCAGTGGATCCGCGCCCGGTTCCAGGGCAGCGCGTTGTGCTCATACCAGCGCCACTTCTGCGCCCACAGCTTGAGCGCGGCCGGATCGACCCGGTCGGACATCGATCAGTGCGCGGCGGCCGGGGAACGACGCTGCCGGGGCGGTGACCCGCCGCTGCTCGCCTTGGGCGCCTTGGGCGCCTTGGGCGCCTTGGCGGGCTTGGCCGCCTTGTCCACCTTGGGCGGCTTGCCGTTGCCGTTGCCGTTGGCGGCGGCCTTGCGCCTGGCGGTCACCGCAAGCAGAGCGGTCAAAAACTGGCCGGTCTGGGACTCGGGCACTGCGGACACCTGCTCGGGCGTGCCCTGTGCGATCAGCTGGCCCCCTTCGTCGCCGCCCTCGGGACCGAGGTCGATGAGCCGGTCAGACACCTTGATCACGTCGAGGTTGTGCTCGATCACAACCACGGAGTTGCCGGCGTCTACGAGCTGCTGCAGGACGTCGAGCAGCCGCTGGATGTCGGCGAAGTGCAGTCCCGTGGTCGGCTCGTCCAGGATGTACATGGTCCGCCCGGTCGCCACCTTGCTCAGCTCGGCGGCGAGCTTGACCCGCTGGGCCTCGCCTCCCGAGAGCGTGGTGGCGGGTTGGCCGAGGCGCATGTACCCGAGCCCGACGTCGACCAGGGCCTCGATGCGGCGGCGGATCTTGGGGATGTGCTCGAAGAACCCGAGCGCCTCCTCGATCGGCATCGCGAGCACGTCGGCGATCGTCTTGCCCTTGAAGCGGACCTCGAGCGTCTCGCGGTTGTAGCGCTTGCCCTCGCACTGCTCGCACGGCACGTACACGTCGGGCAGGAAGTGCATCTCGATCTTGATCTGGCCATCGCCGCGGCACACCTCGCAGCGGCCGCCTTTCACATTGAAGGAGAACCGCCCGGGCTTATAGCCGCGCGCCCGCGCCTCCTGGGTCTTGGAGAACAGCTCGCGGATCTGATCGAACAGCCCGATGTAGGTGGCCGGGTTTGAGCGCGGGGTCCGCCCGATCGGCGACTGGTCGACCGAGATGATCTTGTCCAGCTGATCAAGGCCGGTGATCCGCTTGTGGGCCCCGGCGCGCTGGCGGGACTTGTGCAGGTGGTTGGACACCGCCTTGAGCAGCACCTCGTTGACCAGGGTGGACTTGCCCGAGCCCGAGACTCCGGTGACCGAGCAGAGCACGCCGAGCGGAAATTTGACGTCGAGCCCGCGCAGATTGTGCTGCGCGGCGCCCTCGACGGTCACGTACCCGGACGGCTTGCGGCGCTTGGCGGGTGGCTCGATCACCCGCATGCCGGCCAGATACTGTCCGGTCAGCGAGTCGGCGACCTTGGCGACCTCGGCGGCGGTTCCCTGCGCGACCACGTATCCCCCGTGCTCGCCGGCGCCCGGGCCCATGTCGACCAGATGGTCAGCGGCGATCATCGTGCCCTCGTCATGCTCGACCACAAGCACGGTGTTGCCGAGATCGCGCAGCCGCTCCAGGGTGGCGATCAGCTTCTCGTTGTCGCGTTGATGCAGGCCGATCGACGGCTCGTCAAGGATGTAGAGCACCCCGACCAGCGAGGAGCCGATCTGGGTGGCGAGCCGGATTCGCTGGGCCTCCCCCCCGGACAGCGTCGCCGAAGCCCGCTCCATCGACAGGTAGCCGATCCCGACGTTCTCCAGAAATTGCAGGCGCTCCTCGATCTCGCGCAACACGAGCCGCGCGATCCGGCGGTCATGCTCGACGAGCTCCAGCTCCCGGATCCAGTCCAGCGCGCGGCGGGCCGACAGTGCCGTGAACTCGTGGATCGGGGTCCCGGACACGAGCACGGCGCGGGACTCGGGCCGCAGTCGCGCACCCTTGCAGTCCGGGCACGGCCGGAGCGTCATGTACTCCTCGATCTTCTCCCGGGAGAAGTCGGAGTCGGTCTCGCGGTAGCGGCGTTCGAGGTTGGGAACGATCCCCTCGAACTGTGTCGCGTAGGAGCGCCGGCGGCCAAAGCGATTGCGGTAGGACACCTGGACCCGGTCGCCACCGGTCCCATTCAGGAAGAAATCCCGCGATGCCTGGGGCATGTCCTGCCAAGGCGTCTCCAGGTCGACGTCATAGCGTTCGGCGATCGCCTGGGTCAGCTGGTCGTAGTAGTTGGACGCGCTCACCGCCCAGGGAGCGATCGCCCCTTCGCCGATCGACAGCGACGGGTCGGGGACGACGAGATCAGGGTCGATCTCCATCTGGGACCCAAGCCCGGTGCAGCGCGGGCATGCGCCGTGGGGCGAGTTGAACGAGAAGATCCGGGGCTCGAGCTCGACCAGACTCGGCCCGTGAACCGGACACGCGAACCGCTCCGAGAAGGTGAGGATTCTGCCCTCATCCACCAGCTCGATTTCGACCAGCCCGTCCGCAAGCGTCACCGCCGTCTCAATCGAGTCGGCCAGGCGCTTGCGCAGCTCGCCCTTCATGACCAGACGGTCGACGACCACGGCGATGTCGTGCTTGTACTTCTTGTCGAGGACGATCTCCTCCTCGAGCCGGCGCAGCTCGCCGTCGACCTTCACGCGGCCGAAGCCTTCGGCCCGCAGCTCCTCAAACTGCTTGCCGTACTCGCCCTTGCGCCCGCGCACGATCGGAGCCAGCACCATGAAACGCGTTGCGTCGGGCAGCTCCATGACCTGGTCGATGATCTGCTCGGCGGACTGGCCGGCGATCGGCCGGCCGCAGACATGACAGTGGGGGTGACCGATGCGCGACCACAGCAGACGCAGGTAGTCGTAAATCTCAGTGACCGTCCCGACGGTCGAGCGGGGATTGCGCGAAGTGGTCTTCTGGTCGATCGAGATGGCCGGCGACAGCCCTTCGATCGAGTCGACATCCGGCTTGTCCATCTGGCCCAGGAACTGGCGTGCATACGCGGACAGCGACTCCACGTAGCGCCGCTGGCCCTCCGCGTAGATGGTGTCGAACGCCAGCGAGGACTTTCCAGACCCCGACAAGCCGGTGATGACGGTCAATGAGTCCCGCGGGATCGAGACCGTGACGTCCTTGAGATTATGTTCCCGGGCGCCCGAGACGACGATCTGACTCACTGAAAGAAGTCTAGTCAAGCGAACAGACGTTCCCATTGCCAGCGGGCTCGGAATCCGTAGAGTCTCTCCCTATGAGCGAGGAAAATCTGCGGACAGGGTCCGGACGCCGCGCGCTCCGCGCTTCCGACGCAGACCGCGAGCAGCTAATCACCGAGCTCAACGGCCACACCGTGGCCGGCCGGCTCAGCACCGATGAGCTCGAGGAGCGCCTGCAGGCCGCGTACGCCGCGCGCACCACGGGTGAGCTCGAGGACCTGCGGCGCGATCTTCCCGCCTCCCCCGAGCGGCGTGGCGCCGATAGCCGCGCCCACCGGGCCCGGCTCACCCGCCGGCTCATTCAGGAGACCGGCGGCGCGGCCGGGCTGTTCGTGCTCTGCGTGGTCATTTGGGCCACCTCGGGCGCACACCACGGGCAGTTCTGGCCCGGATGGGTGCTGATCGTGGTGGCGCTCAGCCTCGTTCGCAACGCCTGGGCCCTGTACGGACCCGCGCCCGACCTCAATGCCGTCGAGCGTCGGCT
>JALYTU010000068.1 GCA_030854125.1 Actinomycetota bacterium
GATCGATGAAGTTGCGGTTCCAGACCGGCTCAAACAGGGCATTGGCGAAGCGCAGCGCCATCAGGTTCTGGACGGTCTCCTTGCCCAGGTAATGATCGATGCGGAAGATCTGCGCCTCGTCGAAGACCTCCAGCAGCTCCGCGTTGAGCTTGCGTGCCGAGGCGAGGTCGTACCCGAACGGCTTCTCGATCACGATCCGCACCGAGGCATCGGACGTGTCATTGAGCCCGGCCGAGCCGATCTTGCCGGCGATCAGTGGGAAGAACTCGGGGGCTGTAGAGAGGTAGAAGACCCGGTCCAGCCTGCGGCCGGCCTGGGCGTCGAACTCCTCGAGCGTGCGCAGCAACTCGGCATAGACCTCGTCGTCGTCGAACGACCCCTGCACGTAGCGCATGTCATCGAGCAGTCCGTTGAGCACCGCCTCGTCGGGGGTGCGCCGCGAGTAGGACTGGATCGAGTCCAGGGCGGCGTCGCGAAAGTCCTCGTGCTCCTGGTCGCGGCGGCCCACGCCGACCATCTCGAAACGCTCCGGTAGCTGGCCCTCGTGGGCAAGGTTGTACAGCGCGGGCAGCAGCTTGCGATGCGCGAGGTCCCCGGTGGCGCCGAAGATGATCAGCGAGGTGGGATGGACGGGCAGGCGCTCGAGGCCCTCGACGAGCGGGTTCTCGCCCTCGGCCGCGCTGAGCGTGGACGCCATCGGATCAGACCTTGGGAGCCGTCTTGACCGCGTGGCCGCCGAACTGATTGCGCAACGCCGCGGTCATCCGGGCGGCGTAGTCGCCGTCCCCGCGCGAGCTGAAGCGCGCGAACAGCGCCGCCGCCAGCGTCGGCATCGGAATGTCGTGGACGATCCCCGCATCCAGGGTCCAGCGGCCCTCGCCGGAATCCTCGACCCAGCCCTCGAGATTGGCGAGATCGTTGCCGTCGACCTCAAAGGCCTTGGCGGCGAGCTCCAGCAGCCACGAGCGGATCACCGACCCCTGGCTCCACAACTTGGCGATCGCCTCGGAGTCCAGCCCGAACTCGGACTTGTGCATCAGCGCGAAGCCCTCGGCGTAGGCCTGCATCAGCCCGTACTCGATCCCGTTGTGGACCATCTTGACGAAGTGCCCGGACCCGGGGCCGCCCATGTGACCCCACCCCTCGGGGGGTGCGAGGACGTCGAGGATCGGCCTGAGTACCGCCACCGCCTCATCCTCGCCACCGACCATCATGCAGTAGCCGATCTCCAGGCCCCACACGCCGCCGCTGGTGCCGACGTCAAGGAAGTGCACGTTCTGCTCGGCGCACTTCGCCTGATGGGCGATCGAGTCCGTCCACTTGGAGTTGCCGCCGTCGACGATCAGGTCGCCTTCGGAGAGCATTCCAAGCAAGGCGTCGATCGTCTCCTCGGTCGCCTTGCCCGACGGGACCATGATCCACAACGCTCGCGGGCTGGAAAGCTGGCCGACGAGATCCTCCAGTGAGGTGGCGCCGGAAGCTCCGTGTTCCTCGGCCGCCTTGACCGCGTCGGCGCTGAAGTCAAAGGCGACCACGCCGTGGTCGGAGTCCCGCCGGATGCGGGTCACCATGTTGCCGCCCATCTTGCCCAGCCCGACAAATCCGATCTGCACAGCTACCTCCCCGACATCGTGGACTTTCAGTCAAACGGCGCGAGCCGGTCCTCACGCTCCCTGCGGCAGCCCCGTGATCCGCTGCGCCAGCTCGCGGACTGCGGCCGCGGTGTCTCCCTGCAGGACGACGCGCTGCGCGGGCAGCTCGTGGCCCCGCAGGGTCTGCAGGTCGCCGGCGGACTGCGCCCCGATCAGGGTCGCGAACGAGTACTCAGAACCCGGGATGCTCTCATCCGAGTGAGGCTCGTCGGTCAGCTGCAGGAACCGCCCGTTCGGCGCTCCGCCCTTGTGCAGCTGCCCGGTCGAGTGCAGAAACCGCGGGCCGTAACCGTAGGTGACCGCGGCGCGGGTCTTGTAGCGAATCGCAGCGCGCAGCTCGCCGATCGCGGCGTCCAGCTCGTCAGAGGCCGCCAGATAGCCCATCACCGCGACGTAGTGCGGCGGCCCGGCATCGAACAGGAGCTCGCCGAGCTGCTCGTCGCTCGCCGACGCGATCTCGGGCAGCGAGCCGGCTGCGAGCACCCGCTTGGTCGCGTCCTTGGCCTCCTGCACGTTGGGCTGATCGAAGGGGTTGATCTCCAGCGCCCAACCGGCCACCGCGACCGCGAATTCGGCCAAGAAGAAGATCCGGCCAAGGTCGGTCGCACCGTGGGTGGCCACGGTGATCGTCGGTTGGCCGGCGTCAGCCAGCGCGGCGACCGCGTCATCGAGCTCGGAATCGGAGTCCTCGCCGTTGCGCAGATAGATGAAGACGCGGTCGTCACCGTATTCCTCGGGCGCGCCGAGGGGCTCGTCAGCGACGGGCAGCATGCCGCGGCCCAGCTTGCCCGTCGACTCGGCGATCAGCTGCTCGACCCATAGGCCGAAGCTCTCGATTGGCGGTGAGACGACGAAGGTGAGCTTGTCGCGTCCGTGACGGGCCAGCTCGCCGAGCGTCGCGCCCAGCCACAGCCCGGCGTTGCTTTGCGTCGAGTCGTAATGCGCGCACGTCTGTTCGGCGGTCTGACAACCGTGCAGCAGGGCCTCGAGATTGATGCCCATCAAGGCGGCCGGCACCATCCCGAAATACGACATGACCGAGTAGCGGCCGCCGATCTCCGGGGTGTTGCGGAACGTGCGCCGTAGCCCGTCCTGCTCGGCCAGGCTGTCGAGAGGGCTCCCCGGATCGGTGACGACGACGAACTGCTCAGGCCCGGCGAACTGGCGGAAGTGGTGGTAGTGCGAGAGCGTCTCGACGGTCCCGCCGGACTTGGAGGAGACGACGAAGATCGTCTTTGAGATGTCGATCGACGCCTGCACGGCGGCGATCTCGTCGGGATGGGTCGAGTCCAGGACCTGCAGGCGCAGGCCCTCTGGGATCTGGCCGAAGGACTGGCGCAGGACCTCGGGCCCGAGTGACGAGCCGCCCATCCCGAGCAGCACCGCATCCGTGTAGCCGGCCTCGCGGCACTCGGCCACCAGGTCGTGCAGCGCGCCGATGTGCTCGAGTATCGTCGCCGACACCGTCAGCCAGCCGAGGCGGTCGGTGATCTCCGGCGTCGTCGCCGTACCCCCCCACAACGACGGGTCCTTATTCCAGATTCGGCGCGCGACGCCCTGCTCGGTGGCGGCGGTGACGCGGGCGGCGACGGCGTCGGCGAGCTCGCGCGGCAGCCGGGACTCGATCGTCGCAGGCCGTCCGGTGATGACGCCCTGGCGGCGCTCCTCGATGCCGGCGAGCATACGGTTCATGGCCTCCTCGAACTGCCCCACGCCGTCGATCAGCAGCTGATCGGTGATCGCGCCGAGGTCGACCCCGGCTTCGGCGAGCGCGTCGAGCGCCTCCTGCGGGTTGTGCTGCGCCGTCGGGCCCGAGACGTTCCCGTGGTCGGCGACGGCCATCAACGTGTCCAGCGGCATTGTGTTGACCGTGTGGGCAGCGACGAGCTGATCGACGTACATCGTGTCGGCGTAGTCCGGGTTCTTGACCCCGGTCGAGGCCCACAGGGGCCGCTGGGGATGTGCGCCGGCGTGACGCAGAGCGTCCCAGCGCGGGCCGGAGAAGAGCCGCTCAAAGCTCTGATACGCACGCTGCGCATTGGCGATCGCGGTCGTGCCCAGCAGGTCCTTTCGGCCGGCCGCCTGCAGCTGCTTGTCGGCGGCGGTATCGATCCGAGAGACAAAGAAGCTCGCTACCGACGCAACCTTCAGCGGCTTGTCCTCGTTGAGGCGGCGCTCGAGACCGTTGAGATAGGCCTCCGCGACCTTTTCGTAGGCCTCGACGGAGAACAGCAGGGTGACGTTGACGTTGATGCCCTCATAGATCGCCTGCTCGATCGCGCCGACGCCCTCGGGCGTGCCGGGGATCTTGATCATCACGTTGGGCCGGCTCACCCGCTTCCAGAAGTCGCGTGCGCCGTCGAGCGACTTCTGCTCGTCGTGGGCGATGTCAGGGGCGACCTCGAGCGAGACGAATCCATCCGCGCCGTTGGTCTCCTCCCACACGGGGCGCAGGACGTCACAGGCCATCTGGACGTCCTTCATCGCGATCCGCTCGTACATCTCCTGAGCGGTCAGGGACTCGCGCGCCATCGCCTCGAGCTCGTCGGCGTAGTCGTCGGAGCCGACGATCGCCT
Source organism: Actinomycetota bacterium (assembly GCA_030854125.1). Taxonomy (GTDB): domain Bacteria; phylum Actinomycetota; class Thermoleophilia; order Solirubrobacterales; family Solirubrobacteraceae; genus Palsa-465. The sequence goes on from JALYTU010000068.1 coordinate 4,229, forward strand.
TCTCGAAGATCGAAGGGTTGGAGGTCACGCCCCGCAGCGAGTCCTCGGCGACCATCCGCGCCAGTTCGCCCTGCTCGATCAGCGACCGGCGCAGCAGATCCAGCCAGGGGCTGGTTCCGGCCTCGGCGAGCGCCCGCAGCTTGGGATTGACGTTGGTCTCGGTCGTGCTCATCGGTTCCTAGGCCTCCTTGGCTCGCTCGACCGCGGCGCGGCCGAGCTCGGCGACGCGCGGGGCGGTGATCCCGAAGTGCGCGTAGACCTCGGGGGCGGGCCCCGACTCGCCGAACGTCTCCATGCCGACGAACACGCCGTCGCGCCCGATCCAGCGGTCCCAGCCGAACGGGCTGGCCGCCTCGACGGCAACCCGGGCCCGGCACGCGGCAGGCAGGACCTGCTCCTGGTAGGCCTCGTCGGTATTGGTGAAGGTGTCCATGCAGGGCATGCTGACCACCCGTACGCGGACGCCGTCCAGCGCGTCGGCGGCCTCGATGCAGAGCGACACCTCAGAGCCGGTGCCGATCAGGATCAGCTCCGGATCTCCGTCCGGCGCATCGTGCAGCACGTAGGCGCCGCGCTCGATCGCGTCATCGGGGACGGTGTCGGGATCGAGGATCGGCAGGTTCTGACGCGAGAGCGCGAAGGCGGTCGGATTCTCGGTGCTGCGCAGGGCAAAACGCCAGCCGAGCGCGGTCTCGTTGGCGTCCGCGGGCCGCACGACGTTGAGCCGCGGAATGGCCCGCAGGGCCGCGAGGTGCTCGACCGGCTGGTGGGTCGGGCCGTCCTCACCGAGGCCGATCGAATCGTGGGTGTAGACCCAGATCGACGGGAGCTTCATCAACGCCGACAGCCGCACCGCGCCCTTCATGTAGTCCGAGAAGGTGAGGAACGTGCCGCCGAAGGCCCGGAAGCCGTGCAGCCCGAGCCCGTTGACGATCGCCCCCATCGCATGCTCGCGGACGCCGAAGTTGATGTTGCGTCCGCTGAACATGCCCGTCTGGATCACGCCGCCGTCGTCGATGTTGGTGAGTGTGGAGCTCGACAGGTCGGCCGAGCCGCCGACCAGGTGCGGAATCGCCTTGGCCGCCCACTGGATCACCTCACCGGACGCCTTGCGGGTCGCAATCGGATCATCGGCGGGATCAAAGCGCGGCAGGTCGGCCTCCCAGCCGTCGGGCATCTCCGCCGCGTCGATCATCTCAAGCTCGGCTGCCTCGTCGGGGAAGCTCTCGCGATAGGCGTCAAAGCGTCTCTGCCATTCGGCCTCGACCTCAGGACCGCGCGTGCAGCACTCGCGGAAGTGCGCCAGCGCCTCGTCGGGCACGTAGAAATGTCTGTCGGGGTCCCAGCCGTAGGCCTCCTTGGTCAGCCGGACCTCGTCCTCGCCCAGCGCCGAGCCGTGGGCCTTATAGCTGTCCTGCTTGTGGGGGCTGCCGTAGCCGATGTGCGAGCGCACGAGGATCAACGAGGGCCGGTCCTCGATCGCCATTGCGGTCCGCGTGGCTGACTCGAGGCGGTCAGGCGACAGGTCCTCGCCGACGTTCTCCACATGCCAGCCGTAGGCCTCATAGCGTTTGGCCACATCCTCGGTGAACGACTCGTCGGTCGGTCCGGCGAGCTGGACCTTGTTGTCGTCATAGAACGCGATCAACCGGCCCAGGCCGAGGTGGCCGGCGAACGAGGAGGCCTCGGAGGCGATGCCCTCCTGCATGTCGCCGTCCGAGGCGACCGTGAACGTGTAGTGGCCGACGATGTCGTGGCCGTCGCGGTTGTAACGCGCGGCGAGCATGTGCTCGGCCAGCGCCAGCCCGACCGACATCGAAATCCCCTGCCCGAGCGGGCCGGTAGTCGCCTCGATCCCGGGGCTGTACTTGCGCTCCGGGTGCCCGGCAGTCGGTGAGCCGACCTGGCGGAAGTTCTTGATGTCCTCCAGGCTCAACGGATAGCCGGTCAGGTAGAGCATCGAATACAGCAGCATCGACGCGTGCCCGGCCGAGAGCACGAAACGATCGCGGTCGATCCAGTCCGGGTCCGACGGGTTGTGGCGCATGATGCGCGTGTAGAGCGTGTAGGCGAGCGGCGCCAGCCCCATCGGAGCGCCCGGATGCCCGGAGTTGGCCTTCTGGACGGCGTCTATCGAGAGCGTGCGGATCGTGTTGATGCACAGCTCATCGAGCTCTGTGGCGGAGTCGATCGCACTCATCGGCGTGCGGAGCGATGAAAGGGGGCCAAGAGGTTCAGCATAGTCGGATCTCCTCGTCGGATTTCAGGCGTTCGTGGCCAGTCAAAGCGCGGCTGCCGGCTCATCCGAACAGCACCCCGTAGCGTTCGTATTCCCCGACCGGGACGCGGCGAACCGCGGCCACCGCCTCGGCCAGCGGGACGAGCGCGATCTCGGTGGCGTGCAGCGCGGTCATCGCGCCCCAGCTCCCGTCATGGGCGGCGTCGATCGCCGCCAGACCCAGCCGGGTGGCGAGAACGCGGTCAAACGCGGTCGGGGTGCCCCCCCGCTGGATGTGGCCGAGCACGGTAGCTCTCGTCTCAAACCCCGTTCTCGTCTCGATCTCCCGTTCCAGCTGCTGACCGATCCCGCCGAGACGGGGATGGCCGAACTCGTCCTTCTCCCCGGTGCTGACGCTCATCGTCCCCTCCTTGGGCACGGCGCCCTCGGCAACGACGACGATTGAGAAGTAGCGGCCGCGGCCGTGCCGGCGGCCGATCAGGCCGCACACCTCGTCGATGTCAAACGGGATCTCGGGGATCAGAATCACGTCGGCGCCACCGGCCAGCCCGGAGTGCAGGGCGATCCACCCAGCGCTGCGGCCCATCACCTCGACCACGAGGATGCGATGGTGGCTCTCGGCGGTGGTGTGCAGGCGGTCGATTGCATCGGTCGCGATCTGCAGCGCGGTGTCAAAGCCGAAGGTCTGGTCGGTCGCCCCGAGGTCGTTGTCAATCGTCTTGGGCACGCCGATCACGTTGATCCCCGCCAGCGAGAGCTGATGGGCGGCGCCGAGCGTGTCCTCGCCGCCGATCACGATCAGGCCGTCGAGCTCGTGGCGCGCCAATGTCACGCGGACGAGGGACGTTCCGTCCTCGCGCTTGCGAGGATTGGTGCGCGAGCTGCCGAGGATCGTGCCGCCCCGGGGAAGGATCCCGCGCGTGGACTCGATCGTCAGCTCTTGGGCGACATCATCGAGCACGCCACGCCAGCCGTCGCGAAAGCCCACGAGCTGGTCACCGTGGGCATCGACACCCTTGCGAACGACGGCCCGGATGACCGCGTTGAGCCCCGGGCAGTCGCCCCCTCCCGTCAGCATCCCGATGCGCACGTACGCCATCCTATGCACCGCGGCCGCGGCGATTGCTACGACTCGGTTACCGGTCCCCTCCTTTCCCCGCCCGCCCGTGGCCGCTGCCCCGGTGCGGGGAGGTAGGGTTGAAACCGATGCCCCCTCGCCCGACTCACCGTGTCCTGGCGCTCGCCACCGCCGCCGCCGGGGGGCTGGCGGGCCTGGAGGTCCAGCGTCGCCACCTGGGCCGCCTGCGGCGCGACGAGGACCACAAAGCCCTCAGCGCGCCGCTCGGGGGACGCCCGCTCGCCGTGACCTCGGCCGACGGCACGCGGCTGCACGCCGAGCGGTTCGGATCCGGGGCCGGGACCGTCGTCGTCCTCGCCCACGGCTGGACCGAGCGGCTGAGCTTCTGGGGGCCGGTCATCGGCCGGCTGGTCGACGCCGGCCTTGCCCCGGTCGCCTATGACCTGCGTGGCCACGGGGCCAGCGCGGAGGCCGCGGACGGGGATTACTCGCTGGAGCGCTTCGGCGATGACATCGAGGCGGTGCTTGCGGCGGTGCTGGACGACGGCGAACTGGGCATCGTCGCCGGGCACTCGCTGGGTGGGATGTCGATCGCCGCCTGGGCCGATCGCCACGACGTGCGCCGGCGTGTCCACGGCGCCGCCCTGATCAACACCGCGCTCGGTGACCTCGCGGCCGGCCACCTGCTCCTCGGCGAGATGGCCAGGCGGTTTGAGCATCCGGCGCTCAGCCGGCTCTTGATGGGTTCCGGGCTGCGCGTCCCGCCGTTCTCGAGCCCGCTTCAGCAGGCGATCATCCGCCACGCCGCCTTCGGGCCGACGGCCACGCCGGGGATGGTCGCGTTCTACGAGCAGATGTTGATCGCGTGCGCGCCCGCGGCCCGCGCCGCGGCCGGGATCGCGCTGACCGATATGGACCTGTTCCAGGCGGTCGCGCAGCTGACGGTGCCGGCGCTGGTGGTGTGCGGCAACCGGGATCGCCTGACGCCACCCGCGCAGGCGCGCCGCATCGTGGAGTCGCTTCCGATGCCCGCCGGCCTGCTCGAGCTCGAGGCAACCGGCCATATGGGCCCGCTCGAGCGCCCGGCGGAGATCGCCGAGGCGATCGCCGGCCTGACGGCGAGCACGGC
>JALYTU010000069.1 GCA_030854125.1 Actinomycetota bacterium
CCTCGCACGCACTCCGGTGTTTGATGAACTGTGGGCGACCTGTGCTCACGCCGAGCTCAGCGCGAGCGGCGCCAGCGTTGGGCTGCCCGAGGGACAGATGGGCAACTCCGAGGTCGGACACCTCACGCTCGGCGCGGGCGCGGTCGTGCCGCAGACGCTGACCGTGATCAACGAGGCGGTGTTGAGCGGCCAGTTCGCGAGCAACGAGGTCGTGCGGACGGCGCTGAGAGCCAGCGAGCGCGTGCACCTCATCGGCATGGTGTCCGACGGTGGCGTTCACTCCGGCTTCGAGCATCTGCGTGCGCTGATCGCGCTCGCCGCTGGGCTCGACGTGCCCGACGTCGTCCTGCACTGCTTCACCGACGGCCGCGACACGCCGCCGACGGCGGGGGAAGGGTATCTGCGCACTCTGTCGCGGTGGTGCCGGGATGCGGGGGTCGGCCGCGTGGCGAGCGTCGTGGGCCGCTACTACGCGATGGACCGCGACCGGCGCTGGGAGCGTACGCAGGCGGCGTATGACCTGCTCGTCCACGGTCACGGCGAGCACACCTCACCCGATGCGCCCACGGCTGCGCAGGCCGCCTACCGCCGCGGCGAGACCGACGAGTTCATCATCCCCACGGTCATCGGTTCAGAGGGCAAGATCCGTGACGGCGACAGCGTGCTGTGCTTCAACTTCCGTCCTGACCGCATGCGCCAGATCGTGCGCGCACTGGCCGAACCTGGATTTGGAGAGGGTACCGAGGATCTTCCCGGATGGCGGGGGCGCGAGGGCGCGTCAGAGGTGCGCCGACTGGCGACGATGACCGAGTATCAGCATGGCTGGCCGTATCCGGTGGCGTTCCGCTCCGCACATGCGGCCGACCCACTCGGCGTGGTTCTGGCCCGGGCCGGCATGAGCCAGCTGCACGTAGCCGAGACCGAAAAGTACGCCCACGTCACGTACTTCTTCAACGGCGGCGAGGAGGCAATGCTGCCCGGGGAGCGTCGGGCGCTGGTGCCCTCGCAGCGCGACGTACCCACCTATGACCTCAAGCCGCAGATGAGCGCGCGGGAGGTGGCGGACGCTTTTGAGCAGGCGTTCGCCGCCGAGCATCCCCGCTTCACGGTGATCAACTTCGCCAACGCTGACATGGTTGGCCACACCGGTGTGATCCCGGCGACCATCAGCGCCGTGGAAACGGTTGACGAGTGCCTCGGGCGGGTCGTCTCGGCGGTCCACGCTGCGGGCGGAGCCTGCGTCATCACTGCCGACCACGGCAACGCCGAGCAGATGCTCGAGCCCGACGGAGGCCCCAGCACCTTTCACTCGCTGAACCCGGTGCCGCTCATCGTCACGGCACAGGGCGTCGAACTGAGCCCTGAAGGAACTCTCGCTGACGTTGCGCCGACCGTCCTCGCGTTGCTCAGGCTGGAGCCGTCACCCAGGATGGACGGCCACTCACTGCTCAATCCCTGACTCCTGTCAACGCGGGCCCGAGGTCGGTGGATCTGAGTTTTCGGCGCTGCTCAGGTCATGCCGATGGCCCCTCGGCCGGCATAGCGCGCCCGGTCGCCGAGCTCCTCCTCGATCCGCAGCAGCTGGTTGTACTTCGCTACGCGCTCTGAGCGCGCGGGAGCGCCCGTCTTGATCTGACCGACGCCGGTTGCCACCGCGAGGTCCGCGATGAACGTGTCCTCCGTCTCGCCGGAGCGGTGTGAGATCACGCATCGGTAGCCGGCGTCACGTGCCAGCGCGATCGTGTCCAGCGTCTCGGTGAGCGTTCCGATCTGGTTGAGCTTGATCAGAACGCTGTTCGCGATCCCACGCTCGATGCCCTGGCGCAGGATGCGTGGATTGGTGACGAAGACATCGTCACCGACGAGCTGGAGGCGGTCCCCGACCTGATCGGTGAGCTGCTTCCATCCGTCCCAGTCACCCTCGGCCAGCCCGTCCTCGAGGAACAGCACCGGGTAGCGCGCCGAGATGTCCGCCCATAACTCGATCATCTCCGCGCTCGACAACGACCGACCCTCGCAAGTGAGCTCGTAGCGACCCTGGTGGAAGAACTCGCTCGCCGCTGGGTCGAGACAGATCGCGACGTCTTCGCCCGGGCGGTACCCGGCCGCCGCCGTCGCCGAGACCAGCAACTCGAGCGGCGCCTCGTTCGAATCCAAGTTGGGCGCGAAGCCACCCTCGTCGCCCACGGCTGTGGAAAGCCCGCGCTGTTTCAACGTGACCTTGAGCTCCTGGTAAACCTCAGCACCGATCCGCAGCGCGTCGGCAAACGAGGCGGCCCCGACGGGGGCGACCATGAACTCCTGGAAGTCGATGAGATTGTCGGCATGCACGCCTCCGTTGAGGACGTTCATCGCCGGCACGGGCAGTAGGAATGCTTCATCGCCGCCGAGAAATCGCCAAAGCGGCTGGCCGGCCGCGGCGGCCGCGGCACGGGCGCCGGCCATCGATACGCCCAGCAGGGCATTGGCGCCCAAACGTGACTTGTCCTCGGTGCCGTCTAGCTCGATCAGCGCCTCGTCGAGCGCTCGCTGATCGGCCAGCTCGCGGCCGCGGAGCTTGTCCGTGATCTCCCCGTTGACGTTCGCGACCGCTCTCGTGACGCCCTTTCCGCGGAAGGCGTCGCCGCCGTCTCGCAGCTCGAGCGCCTCGCGCGAGCCAGTGGACGCGCCCGAGGGAACTGACGCTCGTCCGCTGGCGCCCCCGACCAGCCGCAGGTCGACCTCGACGGTGGGATTGCCGCGGCTGTCGAGGATCTGGCGGGCGTGGATGGCTTCAATCACGCTCATGAAAGCGCCAACGGAACGATGAAGTCCACTCGGACGAGCACCTGCTGGACGCCGTTGATCAGGACCGCGGCCGGGAGCCTCATCCGAAAAGCACCCCGTAGCGCTCGTACTCCTCGGTTGGCACGGTGCGCAACTGTGAGACGGCATCGGCGAGCTTCACCAGCTCGATGTTGGTGGAACGGAGCGCCACCATCATGCCCCAGGCCCCGCTGTGCGCGGCGTCGACCGCCGCAAGTCCGAAGCGCGTCGCGAGCACGCGGTCGAACGCCGTCGGAGTGCCTCCGCGCTGGACGTGCCCCAGCACCGTGGCCCGGGTCTCGAAGCCGGTCCGCTGCTCGATCTCCTGCTCGAGCCGCACGCCGATCCCGCCGAGCCGAGGATGGCCGAACTCGTCGAGCTCTCCGGTGGTAAGCGCCATCGTGCCCTCTCGGGGAACGGCCCCCTCGGCGGCTACGACGATCGAGAAGTAGCGGCCACGTTGGTGACGGTGGCGGATCAGGCCGCAGACTTCGTCGATGTCAAACGCGATCTCGGGGATCAGGATCACATCCGCGCCGCCGGCGAGGCCCGAATGCAACGCGAGCCAGCCGGCGTGCCGGCCCATCACCTCGACCACCAGGATCCGGTTGTGACTCTCGGCCGTCGTGTGTAGGCGGTCGATCGCCTCGGTGGCGACCTGCAGCGCCGTGTCGAAGCCGAACGTCACATCGGTCGCGCCGAGATCGTTGTCGATCGTCTTCGGCACGCCGATTACGTGCACTCCCTCGCCATACAGCCGGTTGGCGACACCCAACGTGTCCTCGCCCCCGATCGCGATCAGTCCATCGATCTCGTGGGCCGCCAGTGTCTCTCGCACCTTCTCAGGCCCGCCCTCGCGGGTGTACGGGTTCGTTCGCGAGCTCCTGAGGATCGTTCCGCCGCGCGGCAGGATTCCATGCGTAGACTCGATCGTGAGCGCCTGGGAGGAGTCTTCCAGTAGTCCGCGCCAACCGTCGTAAAACCCGACCACCTGGTCTCCGTGAGCATCGATCGCTTTGCGCACGACGGCACGAATCACCGCGTTCAGTCCGGGACAGTCCCCGCCTCCGGTGAGCAGGCCGATGCGCATGAGCGGCGTTCCGAGCGCCTTCAGTGAACCTTCTGCCCTTCGTACACCTGTACGAAGTGCAGGTAGTTCTCGGCGATCGCGGACACCGCCGCGTCTCGCTCGAGTTCGTCGGCGAGGAACCCCTTCAGCGCGTCCCACCAGATCGAGCGGCCGATCGCGAAGCCGATGAAGCCGTCGACCGGGGCCGCCGCCACGAGCCACTGCTCGACCTTCGCGGGGGAGGCGCCGCGCCCCAGGAGCACGCAGGCCACGCCCTGACGGCCTTCGCCTGTGCGAGTCTGGCGCGCGAGCATCACGGCATCGTCGCGCTCGTCGACGCCTTCGATCTTCCAAACGTCAACCTCGATACCGGCGTTCTGGATCTCCTCGATCGCGCGGCGCATGAGCTCCGGTCGCAGCTCCGCGTCGTAGCGCTCGCTATCGCCGCCGAGCTTTGCGAGCTGCTCGTCGGTGGCCGGCACGAGCAGCTCGAACAGGAACTTCTTGCCGCGCTCGTGCAGCCAGTCCGCCAGTCGTTTGAGGCGTCCCAGCTGGCGCTCCTTCAGCCCCGGGTCGTCCTCTGGGTTGTATCGGACGAGTACCTTTGAGAAGTCCGGGTCGAACGTGTCGATGTGGGCGCCGTATTCCTCGCCGTAGTCGAAGTCGAACTCGTTTTGACCCGACTTCTCGACCGGCATCGCCAACGTGAGCCCGTGCTCCCGCGAGCGCTGGGGGATATCAGAGCCGAACTGCTCATCGACGAGCACCCCGATCGAGCCGGCCTCAGCCCCTCGCTCCACGGCTTCGATGACACCCTCGAAGATCAGGTGCTTGGCGTCGACGATCGTCTTGGTCTCTTCAGGCGTGGGCTCACCCTCGATCCCGAACATCTTCTTCTGGAACGACCCGCGATGGTCGAACGCGAGGATGAAGAGACGTCTGTCATGTCCGAGGGCCATATAACCAACCTCCTAGGAGAGCCGAGAATGGGTGAGTCTTGAGCGGTCCCTGGCGATGGCCGCTCGGTGCAAGCTGGGCGTTCTGGAACTCATCCGGCCGATGCCGCCTGGGCCGCCGCCACGCGCGCGACCGGAACACGGAACGGCGAACAGCTGACGTAGTCAAGTCCCGCCGCATGGAAGAAGTGGATCGAGGCGGCATCGCCGCCGTGCTCGCCGCAGATGCCAACCTCCAGCCCGGGCCGTGCAGCACGACCGCGATGGGTTGCGATCCGCACCAGCTCGCCGACACCGGACGTGTCGATCGTCGCGAAGGGCGAGCGCTCGACGATCCCCATGTCGATGTACTGCGGGACGATCCGCGCCTCGATGTCGTCGCGTGAGAACCCCAGGCTGGTCTGAGTGAGGTCGTTGGTCCCGAAGGAGAAGAACTCCGCGTGCTTAGCGATCTCGCCCGCCGCGAAGCACGCCCGCGGGAGCTCGATCATCGTGCCGATGCCGAAGTCGCGACCGAGTGCGACACCCTCGTCCGCAGCAACCCGCAGGACGAGGTCGCGCGCCCGCTCGAACTCGCCCGCGTAGGCCACGAGCGGGATCATGATCTCCACGCGCGCCGAGCGGCCTGGGCGCTCACGAACCGCACGCGCGGCGCGGAAGATCGCCCGCGCCTGCATCTCGTAGATCTCTGGGTGTATGAGTCCCAGCCGGACACCACGGGTGCCGAGCATCGGGTTGCCTTCCTCGAGCGCGCAAACGCGCTCGAGCGTGTGTTCGAGATCCCCCAGCTCCGGGGCGTCGGTCAGCCGCGCAGCGGTGATCTGCTCGACCAGCTCGAAGCGGTCGGGCATGAATTCGTGCAGCGGCGGGTCGAGCAGCCGGATCGTGACCGGCAGGCCTTCCATCGCTTGGAACATGGCCTCGAAGTCCTCTTGCTGCAGGGGGAGCAGCTGATCCAGCGCGGCGCGGCGTCCGGCCTCGTCCTCGGCCATGATCATGGTCTGCATCTTCGGCATACGGTCGGCGGCCATGAACATGTGCTCGGTCCGGCACAGCCCGATGCCCTCGGCGCCGAACGCTCGCGCTCGGCGCGCGTCCTCCGGAGTGTCCGCGTTGGCGCGCACGCCGAGCGTGCGCAGGGTGTCGCACCAGCCGAGCACGGTGTCAAAGCGAGGATCGACCTCTGGTGTCACGAGCGGGACGTCCTCGAGCGTGATGGCACCGGTCGTGCCGTCGATCGCGATGAGGTCACCTTCGCGCAGCACCCGACCATCGACGTGCACCTCGCGGGCGTGCAGGTCAATGTGCAGATCGGCGGCGCCGGTGACCGCCGGTCGGCCCATCCCGCGCGCGACGAGCGCCGCGTGCGAGGCCTTCCCGCCCTCGGAGGTGAGGATGCCCTTGGCGGCGTGAAAGCCCGCCACATCGTCGGCCTCGGTGAACGGCCGCACGAGGATGACGTCGCGTCCATTTTCGGCCGCCGTCACCGCCTCGGGCGCCGTGAAGACAATGGCGCCCTTTGCCGCCCCGGGCGATGCGGCCACGCCGCGCGCGACGACCTCGTAGCTTGCGTCGGGGTCGAAGGTCGGGTGAAGGAGAGCATGGAGAGAGTGAGCCTCGATCGTGTTGATCGCCGCCGCCTGGCTCAGGAGCCCCTCCGCGACCGCGTCGTAGGCGAACCGCACGGCGGCCTGAGCTGGACGCTTGGCATTGCGCGTCTGCAGCATGTACAGCCGGCCGTCCTCGACTGTGAACTCGGTGTCCTGCATGTCCTGGTAATGGGTCTCGAGTTCGTGCAAGATCTCGCGCAGCCGCGTATGGGTATCCGGCATCCATTCGGCGAGCTCGGCGAGGTCACGCGGCGTGCGCACGCCCGAGACCACGTCCTCGCCCTGGGCGTCGATCAGGAAGTCGCCGCTCGGCTCGGGTGAGCCAGTGATCTCGTTGCGCGAAAAAGCCACGCCAGACCCAGATGTGGGGCCCTTGTTGCCGTAGACCATCTGCTGCACGTTGACCGCCGTACCCCAGTCGTCGGGAATCCCGTTGATGCGCCGGTAGGTCACCGCACGCTCTCCGTTCCACGAGTCGAATACCGCGCGGATGGCGCGGTCCAGCTGGTCGCGCGGGTCTTGGGGGAAGTCATAGAGAGCCTGGAAGCGGCCGGTGAGCTCACGCAGATCGTCGGCGGCGAGCTCGGTGTCGAGGGTGACTCCGAGCTCGCGCTTGATCCTCGCGATCTCCTCCTCGAAGCGCACGCCGGGCACGCCACAGACCACGCCACCGAACATTTGCACGAGCCGCCGGTAGGAGTCCCACGCAAAGCGCTCGTTGCCGGTGCGCGCCGCCAGTCCCTCCGTGGCGGCGTCACCCAAGCCCAGGTTGAGGACCGAGTCCATCATCCCCGGCATCGAGTCGCGCGCGCCGCTGCGCACCGACACGAGCAGCGCGTCGGTCGGGTCCCCGAGGTGCCGAGCGGTGCGCTCCTCCAGTCGCGTCAGCGCCTCCGCGATGGCCTCTTCCAGGCCTTCTGGGAAAGTTCGGCCGGCATTCATGTACTCAACGCAAGCCGTGGTGGTGATCGTGAATCCGGCCGGCACGAGCTCAGGCCCGAGCACGCGCGTCATCTCAGCGATACCCGAACCCTTACCGCCCAGGAGCTCGCGCATCTCACGCGATCCCTCGGCGAAGTCGTAAACCCACTTGACCGCGGGCGGGGCAGGCGTCCGGACCGCACCAACAATCACCGCTTCAGACATGATTCCTCCAAGGGAGGCGATGGCGTGACTGTGACCGTCACACGGGCGTCGGCCAAGCGTTGGAGCCGGAGAAGCTGGCCGGGCCGAGGGTAAAAGCGGGGCCAGAGGTGATCCTACACCCTTCGCGACTGCCGTCGACGAGAAACTGTCCCTCTGCTTCCGGGCTCAAGACAAATCGCTGAGCGTGGAGTAAATTTGGGCCGCGTCGCCCAAACCCCTCTAGAGACAGACGCGCGAATTGACGCCGTCAGGCTCTCGAGACCAGCCGTGCAGCAGGGAGCTGTGACTTGATCCAACACATCGTGGTGCTGAAGTGGAAGGCCGCGACGACTGCGGAGCAGGTCGACCGCGTATTCGCGCAAGCTGAGCCGCTCGTTGACGAGATTGATGGCGTGGAACGGGTCACGCTAGGACGCAATCCCGGCGCCGAGAACAACGGCTTCACGCACGCCTTCGTTGTGAACCTGACCGACGAGGACGCTCTCACCAGATACCTCGACCACCCGGTGCGCAGGCGGTACCTGACCGAGGTCCTGGCCCCGATCGAGGAAGCTCGAATCGAGATCGACGTGCCGGCGGACGACGGGCACCGCCACGTGGCGAGGGCGGAGCCGAACTGGCAATGGGGACCAACTCGTCACTCGGCGGCGGCTGATGCGGCCGCACTCCGATGGGAAGAGGAGCATGATGACCCCACGTGAGAATCCGGACAGACACGCCGAGCGTGCGCGGTCCTCGCCGCCTGAGCGCGTCAGCGACGGCCGCCGAGCTGTCCGCGCTCCCGCAGGACCTCGGCGCTGGGGCGGTGGCGTGCTTCGTACTCCTGGATGTCGTGCCCCAGCCGGCGTAGGTGGTCCGAGCCTCGGTTCTCCTCGCGCCACAGGGCGTAGAAATCACCATAGTCGCTGTCCCCCTGCTCCGGCAGGGTCGCCTCGATAACCACACCGGTTCCCTCGCGACTTCGGTCCAGGTCGGTCGCGGCCTGTACCTGTTGGTCCGCGTTTTCCAGGCCGCGTTGGTAGGAGGCGGCTTTGTCGCGTGCCTCGTCCTCGGTGTCGTGTCGCGAGACCGGGGTGTGATGGTTGA
>JALYTU010000646.1 GCA_030854125.1 Actinomycetota bacterium
AGGAGGCCCGGCTGGACGGCGCGCCGCTGCTGTTCACGGTCGCCGCGCACGCCGTCGCCGCCGAGCCGATCGCTGCCGTGGAGACTGTCGTGGTCAGCGACGGTGCCTCGGCGGCCGACCGCGTCGTCGTTGTGTCGGAGACCGTGGCGGCGTCCGGCGGCGGCGTGTCGCTGAGCGACGCCGATGTGGTCGTCTCCGGTGGCCGTGGCGTCGGCTCGTCCGAGGGCTTCTCGGTGATCGAGGAGCTGGCTGAGCTGTTGGGCGCGGCGGTGGGCTGCTCGCGCGCGGTGACCAGCGCCGGCTGGCGTCCGCACACCGACCAGGTCGGCCAGACGGGGACCAAGATCGCGCCCGAGCTCTATATCGCCTGCGGGATCAGCGGCGCCACGCAGCACATGGCGGGCTGCAAGGGCGCCAAGCGCCTGCTGGCTATCAACCCCGACGGGGAGGCGTCGATCTTCGCCAGCGCCGACTACGCGGTGATCGGAGATCTGCACGAGGTCGTGCCAGCGATCTCCGCGGAGATCAGAAAGGCGAGGAGCGCATAGGGGTCCCGGCCGCCGCGCTCGCCCTCGCCGTCCTGTTGGTCCTCAGCGGGGCGCTGTTCACGCGCCGGGTGCAGTTCCTGGCCGCGCTGCTGCGGACCGGGGCGCCGGTCACACGCAATGGCGACACCTCGCGGCGGGTCCGCAACGAGGCCAGCATCGTGCTCGGCCAGCGTAAGCTGCTGCAGCGGATCGGCCCGGGACTGATCCACGCCCTCATCTTCTGGGGCTTTCTCGTCCTCGGCCCGACGATCGTGATCGCGATGATCGGCGCGGTGTCCAAGCACGCCACCTTCCCCTGGCTCGGGGACCAGGGCTGGTTCGCGTTGCTGGTCGACGTGTTCGCGGTGCTCGTGCTGATCGGCGTCGTGTCGGCGCTGTGGATCCGCAAGGTCATCCGGCCGGCCCGTTTCGTCGGCAGTCACCTCGGCGAGGCCGACCTGATCCTCGCCCTGATCGCCACGATCGCCATCACGCTGCTGCTGTGGCACGCGAGCCGGATCGCCCTGGGCCTGAACGAGTGGCCCGCCGGCGACGCGCCGGTCTCGAATCTGCTCTCGAGGCTGTTCGGCCGCGACGGGGTCACGCGCGTGCTCGAGCGGGTGTTCGTGTGGGCCCATGTGGTCACGATCCTCGGCTTCCTGGCCTATCTGCCCCGCTCCAAGCACCTGCACATCGCCACCGCGGCGATCAACGTGTGGTTTGGGCGCACGGGCGCCGGCGGTCGCCTGGAGCCGCTGCGCTTCGACGATCCGGACATCCCCGAGGAGGACATCCGCTTCGGCGCCGGGACCGCGGCCGACCTGACCTGGAAGCAGATGCTCGACACCTTCTCCTGCACCGAATGCGGGCGCTGTCAGGACGCCTGTCCGGCCTTCGCGACCGGCAAGCTGCTCTCGCCCAAACTGCTGATCATGGGGCTGCGCGACCAGGTCTTCGCCGACGGCGGGTCGCTGGTCACGGCGCGCGCGGGCGGCGGTGCGGACAATGGTCCGAGTTCGGCCGAGCTCGAGCTCGCCGCGCTCGTGCCCGGGGCGGTGCCCGAGGAGTCGGTCTGGGACTGCGTGACCTGCGGCGCCTGCGTGCAGGCCTGCCCGGTGTCGATCGAGCACGTCGACCACATCGTGGATCTGCGCCGTCACCTGGTGATGGTGGAGTCCTCATTCCCGTCCGAGGCCGAACCGATGCTGCGCGACGTCGAGCGATCCTCCAACCCGTGGGGCAAGGCCCAGTCCGAGCGGGCCGATTGGGCGGCGGACCTCGGCGTGCGGATCCTCGAGCCAGGGGAGATCGCGCCCGAGTATCTGTACTGGGTGGGCTGCGCGTCGTCGTTTGACGAGCGGGCGCGCAAGACCGCGGAGGCGACCGCGACGCTGCTGCAGCGCGCCGGCGTCGACTTCGCGATCCTTGGCCCGCGCGAGGCGTGCACCGGCGATCCGGCCCGTCGGATGGGCAACGAGTACGTGTTCCAGGCCTTCGCCGAGCAGAACGTGGAGACGCTCAACGCGTCCGGCGTGGGCAAGATCATCACCAACTGCCCGCACTGCTTCAACACGCTGGGCAACGAGTACCCGGACTTCGGCGGCGACTACGAGGTCATCCACCACTCCGAGGTGTTCGCCCGCCTGGTCGCCGAGGGCCGGCTGAAGCCGCAGCGCTCCGAGGGGCTGACGATCACCTACCACGACTCCTGCTACCTGGCCCGCCACAACGACGTGCTCGCCCCGCCGCGGGAGCTGATCGGTGCGGTCGGGGAGCCGGTCGAGATGAAACGCAGCGGCAAGGAGACGTTCTGCTGCGGGGCAGGCGGGGCGCACATGTGGATGGAGGAGCGCGGGGACGCGATCAACGGCAATCGGGTGCGCGAGGCGGCCGCGACCGGCGCCGACACGCTCGCCGTCGCCTGCCCGTTCTGCACGGTCATGCTCGATGACGGCGTGCAGAGTGAGGGCACCGGGATGCGGGTGGCCGACGTCGCCACGCTACTGGCCGAGGCGACCGCGCCCCGCTCCGAACCGGCCACCTG
>JALYTU010000070.1 GCA_030854125.1 Actinomycetota bacterium
CGCTCCGATCGGGCGATGGTCGGCGAGCTCGAGGGCATGGGTGCGGTTCGTGGCGATCGTGCCCAGCACGGCCAGGCCCAGCGCCCCGGCGACCTGCTGGGAGACGTTGACGATCCCGGAGGCGAGTCCGGCGTCGGCCGCCGGCACCTCCGCCATCGCGATCGACAGCAGGGGCATGAACGCGCTCCCGATCCCGAGCCCGATCGCGAAGAAGGCGAAGAAGATCGTCGGGAAGAAGCTCGTGTGAGCTCCCGCGGTGGTGAGCAGGCCAAGGCCGACGATCACCGTGAGCATGCCGGTGATCAGCGTCGGCATCGCGCCGAGCCGTTTGACCAGACGGGCGTTGATGCCGAGCGCCAGGGCCCCCACGGTCATCGTCCAGGGCAGAAAGGCCAGCCCCGTCTTCAGCGCGCCGTAGTGCAGGACGTGCTCCAGATAAAGCGTCCCGAGAAAGAAGGTCGAGTACATCCCGGTGACGAGAAAGCCTCGCACGACGCTCGAGCTGACCAGGCCTCCGGTGCGCAGCACGCGCAGCGGCATGATCGGGTTCGCGATCCTGGCCTCGACAGCTAGGAAGGCGCTCATCAGAACAGCGGCCACCGCTCCGAAGCCGAGCACGGAGCTCGAACCCCAGCCGTGGCCACTGGCCTGAATGATCGCGTAGATGGCAGCCATGAGCGAGGCGGTGACCAGCAGCGACCCGAGCCAATCGACGTGACCGGTGACGCCTTGTCCCTCGTCATCGGGGATCAGGAATCGGGCGAGAACGACGGTGGCAATCCCGATCGGGAGGTTGACGAAGAAGATCCAGTGCCAGCTGAGGATCTGGGTCAGAGCGCCTCCGGCGAGCAGCCCAAGCGACCCGCCGGCCACGGCGACAAACACGTAGGCGCTCATCGCCCGAGCGCGGTCCGCGGGCACGGGAAACTCGGTGACGATGATGGCGAGGATCACCGAGGCCTGCGTCGCCGCACCGAGGCCCTGGACGAACCGGGCGGCGATCAGCGCGCCCGGGCTGGGCGCCAGCCCGCAGAGCACCGAGGCGGCCGTGAAGAGGGTCACCCCAGCGAGGAACACCTGCTTGCGCCCGAACAGATCGCCGAGCCGGCCGGCGAGCAGGAGGAAGCTGCCGAAGGTCACGAGAAAGGCGTCGATCACCCAGGTGAGGTTCCCCTGGGTGAAGTGCAGCTCGCGTTGAATCGACGGCAGGGCCACGTTCACGATCGTCGTGTCGAGCACGATCATCAGCTGGGCAAGGCAGACGACCCCGAGCGCGAGCCAGCGGCGGCGGTCGGTGGTCAATGGCGCGGAGACGAGAGAAAGTCGGTGCATGCAGAAATCCCAGATATGTGAGGAGAGCGGTGGTAAACTGGAGGGACCCTCCGATAGATAAGTGGAGGCTGCCTCCGGAAATAGACTATAGCGGAGGCCCCCTCCGGTTTGTCACGAGAACTCATGACTTCCCCACCCGTGGCCAGCACCGATCCCCTTCAGGCGTCGCTCGAACGCCGCCCCAAGCGTGTGGATGCCCGTCGTAACTACGACAAGGTCCTCGCGGCCGCGCGGGACGCCTTCGCCGAACGCGGTACATCCACTTCGCTGGAGGAGATCGCGCGCCGCGCGGAAGTCGGGATCGGCACTCTGTACCGCAATTTCCCCAGTCGCCAGGCGCTGCTCGAGGCCGTTTACGTCGACGAGGTTGACGATCTCTGCCGGTCAACAGCCGGCCTCGACGCCCTTCCGCCCTGGGACGCATTCGCGGCGTGGGTCGACCGTCTGGTCGGGTACCTGGCCACCAAGCAGGCCCTCGCCCAGGAGCTGCTCGCGTACTTCGACCGAGACGCGCCGCTCTTCAAATCCTGCCGAGCATCCCTGTTTGCCGCCGGCCAGCCACTGCTCGATCGCGCCCAGCAGGCTGAGACCGTCCGGGACGACACCGACCTCTCTGAGATCATTCAGATCGTCGGCGGGATCGCCAAGATCCCGGCCGCCGCGCCGGGCCAGACCCAGCACATGCTCCAAATCGCGCTGGACGGCCTGCGCCACCGGCCAGCCGATCTCTAGGTCCGGCCGCTCACTGGTCAGCCCTGGGGGGAGTGCTGAAGCAGCCACAGGTTCGTCCGGGTCGCAGTCGATCCCGAGGGACCAGGCGGGCGTTCCGGCATGGGTCAGCGTGAGCAGCAGGCGGCTCAGCTCTCCGAGGCTTTGGTCCAGCCGGGCTCGATCCCGGCGAGATGGCGAGCTGCATCCGGAGTGGCCGACACCACGTCCGTGGTCAGGCGAAGCAGTGTCTTGGTCGCCTCTGCGGAAAAGACCGCCGTGTACAGCACCTCTGTCCACGCTCCGACGGACATGTTTGAGCGTCCGCTTTGAGCGTCTGCTAAAACTTTGCTGCATGGACGCAGCTCCCGGCGATCGAAAGGGACCTCACCGCGCACCAGGAGCCGGAGGGTTGGCAGGGACAAAGCTCCGGATCGCCGAGGCGGCGCTTGAGACGCTGAAATCGATGGGTTTTGCCGGCGCGAGTGCGCGGGCGATCGCGCACCAGGGGGAGTTCAACCAGGCGTTGATCTTCTACCATTTCGGGAGCGTGCAGACGGTGTTGCTGGCGGCGTTTGACCTGGTCAGCGACCGTCGCATGCAGGAGTACGGGCCTCAGATCGAGGCGGCGGCCTCGGCGCCCGAGCTGGCCCGGCTGGCCCGGCTGATCTATGACGATGACCTGGAGCGCGGCTATGTCAGCGCGTTGGGGGAGATGGTGGCCGGTGGGGTGTCTGATCGGGCGCTTGGAGCCGAGGTGGCCGCGCGTATCGAGCCGTGGATCCAGCTGGTCGAGCGCAAGCTCGCGCAGCTGCTGGAGGGCTCGGCGCTGTTGTCCGTGATCGCTCCGCGGGAGCTGGCCTTCGGGATCGTGGCCACGTATTTTGGGGTCGACATGCTCAGCCATCTGCAGCAGGATCGCTCACGCGCTGACTCGCTGCTGGAGCTCGCCGAGCGGCTCGCCGATCTTGCCAACACCGTCCTGCTCGGGCCCCTCCACGAGGCGCCATGACCCCGACCGACCTGGTGACCGGAGCCTTCAGCTACTCGGGCAGCCACATCGCCAGGCAACTGCTCAACGAAGGGCGGCACGTGCGGACGCTGACCTTTCATCCTGACCGCGAGCATTCGTTGCGTGCAGATGTTGCGGCGCATCCGTACCGGTTTGATGATCCTGTGGCGCTGGCGCGCAGCCTGGCCGGCGTACAGACGTTTTACAACACCTATTGGGTGCGCTTTAACCGTGGGCAGACCACCTTCACCACCGCGCTGGAGCACTCCCGGATGTTGTTCTTCGCCGCCAAGCGTGCCGGGGTGCAACGAATCGTCCACGTCAGCATCACCAACCCCTCGATCGACTCGGCGCTGCCGTACTTCCGCGGCAAGGCGCTCGTCGAATCCGCCCTGGCGCAGATCGGGACGCCCTACTCGATCATCCGGCCCACCTGGCTGTTCGGCGGCGAACGCGACGTGCTGGTCAACAACATCGCGTGGATCCTGCGGCGCGCCCCGGTATTCGCCATGCCCGGCCGCGGTCGCTACCCGGTTCAGCCGGTGCACGTCGACGATCTCGCCCGGATCTGCATCGAAGCGGCCCGGGCTGACGACGACGCCGTGGTCGACGCCGCCGGCCCGGAACGGATGCCGTTCGTAGACCTGATAACCCTCATCCGGACCGCGACCGGTCGCCACGGCCCGGTCGTTCCGCTGCCGCCGGCCCTGATGACCGCGGCCGCGAGAGCCCTCGGGCTGCTGCTCGGCGATGTGGTCCTGACCCCCGACGAGATCACCGGGCTGATGGACGGACTGCTCGTCTCCAATGACCGCCCGCGAGGTGAGATCGCCTTCAGCGACTGGCTGGATGAGCACGCGTCGTCCCTGGGCAGCTCGTATGCCAACGAGCTTGAGCGGCACTTCAGCGCACGACGATGAGACCGGGTAGGAGGTGCCCAGTCACGGCGGCTGGGTTACGCTGGATGGCTCTGCGATCAAGGTGGCGAGGTCAGCTGTGCGGCGCGATGAGGTAAAGCCTGATACCTGGGTGGTCGCGGCTGGTCGTCCCGCACCGGTGCCCGGTGCCACCCTGAACACACCGATCGTCGCCGCGTCGACCTACGTGCTCGGTAGTGAGCGGATCTACAGTCGCAACGAAGCGACCGAGGGGTGGGAGTCCTTCGAAGCGATGCTCGGTGGACTGGAGGGCGGAACTGCCGTCGCTTTCGCCTCGGGGATGGCGGCCTGCTCCGCAGTACTCGGCCAACTTCCAAGCGGTGCGCACCTGGTGCTCGGCGAAGATTGCTACCAAGGCGTGACCGGGATCTGCGAGGTCGGAGCGCGCAACCACCAATGGCGCGTCGAACGGCTGCCGGCGACCGATCCGCGCTGGGCGCAGAGAGCCTGCGAAGCGGACCTGCTGTGGCTGGAGTCCCCGTCGAACCCGCTGCTGGAGGTCGCGGACCTCGTGACGATTTGTGCCGCGCCCCGCGGACCACGCACACGGGTGGTGGTCGACAACACCTTCGCGACACCGCTGCTCCAACGGCCACTCGAGCTCGGGGCCGACATCGTCGTGCACTCCGCAACCAAGCTCATCGGCGGGCACTCAGACCTGCTGCTTGGTGCCGCGGTCACTGCCGACGCCGAACAACTGCGGGAGTTGCGCACGGCCAGGAGCCTGAACGGCGCCACGCCGGGAATGCTCGAATCATTCCTCGCCCTGCGCGGCTCGCGAACGCTCGCCCTTCGGCTGCGGCACGCCCAAGCATCGGCGCAACAGATCGCGGCGTGGCTGACCGAGCAACCCGCTGTCCAGCGGGTCCGCTACCCCGGATCGGGCACGATCGTGAGCTTCGAGCTCACCGACGCCGCCGCTGCCGATCGAGCCTGCCGCGCCACCGGGATCATCCGGCACGCGACGAGCCTGGGTGGGGTCGAAACCTGCATGGAGCGGCGCGGCGCGCATCCCGGACAGGAACACATCCCATCCGGCCTGATCCGGCTGAGCGCCGGCTGCGAGGACGTTGGGGATCTGCTGCGCGACCTCGCCACCGCGCTTCGGCCGGCTCTCCTCCGGTAAAGGAATCGACCCGTGGCCTCACGGCTGAGCACTCTGATCAGGGCCAAGCTGTCCCGGCGACTGGATCATGCTGAGAACCCCGGTGCGGCATTTGACTACAGCTACGCCCGGCAGGCAGAGCAGCTCACCGGTCTGCGCAACGCGATTCTGGAGCTTGTGACCGCCAAAAAGCGTCTTGAACGCCAGGCCGAGCACCGGCGCGCGGACATAGCGAGGCTCGACGCCGGCGCACGAAGGGCCCTCGCGCTCGGAGACGAGGAGCTGGCCCAGCGCGCGATCGAGCGCAAGCGGTCGATCGCCGCCGAGTTCGTCGAACTCGTCGGGCAGGTGGCCGATCTCGAAACGCAGCAGGCGAAGATGGTCGCTTCTGAGCGCGCGAACCGCGGCAGACTCGAGCGGTTCCGGATTCAAAAGGAGGTGGTCAAAGCAACGTACTCGGCGGCGCAGGCGCAGCTTGCCGCCGGCGAGTCCGCCGCAGAACTCTCGGCGCAGCTCGCGGACGTGAGCTCTCAGACGCGGCGCCGGCAAGACCAGGTCGACGAGATCGGCGTGCGCGCGAGCGCGCTTGAGGAGCTCGAGCGCGCGGGCCTGCTCGACATGCCGGGCGAGCTGGAGTAACGCAGCGCGAAGAAGTCACCGTCGCCTGCAGACCACCGCAGCCAACGTGCCGCTCTTGGTTGCGGCGGCTCGTCCCCTCTTCGCCGAGTCCGGGTTCGCGGGGATCGGCACCGAGACGACCGTGCGCGCCGCGGGGGTGACCCGTGGCGCGCTGTACCACCAGTTCGTTGACAAGACCGAACTGGTCGCCGCCGTGTACGAGGAGGTCGAACAGGACATCGCGGCCGCGGCGCCGCGCTCTAAGCCCGGCCGGATCTTCGTGCGTGGGCCGGGTCGGCTTGCGCTTCGGGGGAGGCTGATCGCAAAGTGGCGATTCGCTTGCAGCGCGGTCGCCTTCAGGCGGCGCTCCTGTTGCCAAGACCGTCTCTTGCCGCACGGGAGACCGCCGGTGAGGATGGAGCGCGTCGGTTTGAGATCAGGACGTACTGCTCAGCAGACCCGACGAAGGACGGCCGCGTCCTAACGAACCGCATCGAGTGCTCGCTCGGCGCGCGTGAGAGCATGGCGGCGTGAACATCGTCAACGTCCTCAGTTGTCAGCCAGACGACGTACTCGAGCAGGGCGCGTTTCGGTTCGCGGCGTTCGAACTGACAGAACGGCTCGATGCGAAGATGATCGGCGCCACTGTCTATGAGATCGACGCCGGCAAAACGTGTTGGCCCTATCACTACCACCACGGGGTCGAGGAATGGCTCTACGTGCTCTCCGGCGCCCCGCTCCTGCGCGATCGGAGCGGCGAACGCCCGCTTGAGCCCGGACAGCTGGTGGCGTTCTCCTCCGGCCCAGACGGCGCACATACGGTTCATGGACCCGGAAGGATCGTGATCTTCTCAGCCGGCGCCCGCGGCTGGGGGGAGGCATTCGTCACCGTCTACCTCGACTCCGACAAGATCGGTGCAGCACCGGGAGTGACGTTCCGCCGCGCTGACGCGTTGGCGACATGGGCACCGGACGCGCGGATGACCGCGAAGGAGACCGATCCGCAGCCAGATCGGCCGGCCACAACCTCCAGCCCCGTGGTGAACCTCCTCACGCTTGACGACCCGCCGGCTACTCCCGAGGCCGCGCGCGATCGCGCCGGCGTCGCACGGGTCACACTCGGCGCGCGTCTGGGCGCGCAGACGTGGGAAGCGGTGATCTACGAGCTCGCACCCGGAGAGTCGACCGCCCCGTACCACTACGAGTGGTGCCGTGAGGAGTGGGTGCTCGTGCTCAGCGGCACCACGACGCTGCGCCATCACGAGGATGAGACGCCGCTCGCCGGCGGCGACATCACCTGCTTCCCCCAGGGTCCGACCGGCGCCCACCAGCTGCGCAACGACTCCAACAACCCCGTTCGGCTTGTTGTCTTCTCAACGCCCACCCAGCGACCCATGAGCGCGTTCTATCCCGATCAGGGGACCGTGCAGATCCAGATCGCTGACGACGAGGGGTTCCTGTTCCGCCTCAAGGACCAGATCGAGGACTACTGGGACCGCGAGCCAGGCGCACATGCCGCAGTGGCGCTGGGGCTGAGCACCCGGACGCTGGTTCCACGGGAAGGGTCGGCGGACATACCCGGCGTGACGAGAGCCGTGCGGCGACGCTTCAGAAGTCTGTGAGGCCTGAGCCCACGATCGCGACCTGCCAACATCTGTGGGTATGAGCGAACACGACAGCTTTGAGGACCGGGTACGCGCGCTAGCCGATCAGATCAGTCAGTCGATGCAGCGCATGGCCGATGTGGACCTAGAACAGCTCGCCGAGGGCTACGGGGTCGACATGGACCGTGCCCGCACCGCGGCCAGCGCCGCCGGCCAGTGGTTGAACGACCGTCTGTCAAACGGCGAACCCCTTTTCGGCGAGGACCAGCCCCAGGATCACGGCACCGCAGCGCCTGGGCCGAGCGCGAACCTTGAGGAGCAGCTCGCCCGGGCCACCGAGCCCGGCTATCGCTCCGCTAACCCCGGGCCTCATCCCCTGGACCTCGCGACCGGTCGACAAGGTCTGGCCCTGAGCGCGCTGGACTCCTTGCGCTGGACGGTGCGTCCCGGCAGCAACCAGTTGGCCGGCACCGGGGCGGGACCCCCTCCGCCCGACACGGCTGACGGGCCTGATCTGGTCGGCGACCTGCGGGCCCGCGACTGGATCACTGCCGATGGAGCCCTGACACTGGTGGGCCGCCACGCACTCGCGCGCTGGTGCCAGACGGCAGCCGATCTGGCCAGCGCGACGCCAGATCCAGACACACCTCAGTCATAGCTCGGCGCCGGGGCCGGCTCGGGCGACCGGGACCAGCGCAGCGCACATCCCGCCGGCGAGGACGAGCATGCCGGCTGTTCCGAACGTCCAGACACGCGCGCGTGGGGACCCGTACCGAAAGTCCTCCGGGTGCGACCATGCGTTGCGTCGCGTACTGTGGTCGCCATCCACCGCGAGGGAGACCAGCATGCCCGACGCAGCACCCGGCGCTACCCGACTTGTCGCCGTCGACGATCTCGATCAGCGCCAGGTGACAGTCGTCGAGACGGCGCATGGTGCGCTTGCCGTCGGCATCAGCGACGGGGAGCCGTTCGCGGTTTCTAACCGCTGTCGCCATCTCTTCGCGTCGCTCGGGAATGGACGCGTCGCTAGCGATGGGTGTCTTGAGTGTCCGTGGCACGCGGCCCGCTACGACGTGCGCACTGGTGCGATGACCCGCGGCCCACAGGGCGCGTTCAAGCCGTTAGCGGGCGTGGTGAGGAACACGACCGGCGCGCGAGCGCTCAAGACATTCCCTGTTGCGCTGCGTGATGGCGCGATCTGGTTGCAGGACTGACGGCTCCCGCCTCGCGCCGAAATGCACTGCGGTGGGTGGATCTCAACCGGGCGCGCTAGAGAGTCGGGCGTCAGCCCCGTCAAGTGTCACCGGGATGAACACGGGACCTCGGTGGTCCGCGATTGCCCGATG
>JALYTU010000647.1 GCA_030854125.1 Actinomycetota bacterium
GAGCAGCACGCCCAGCTTGACCGCGCCCGGGTGCAGCGCGAAGAGGCCGCCGCGCAGCTGCAGCAGGCGCGGGTGCAGCGAGACGCAGCGGCGCGGGTGATGGCCACCCTGCCACACGACCCGGAGATCCAGCACGCGCTCGCCGACGTCCGGTACGCGGCTGGGCAGGCCCAGTATGCGGCCGCCCAGGCCGGGCAGCTCAGCGATCAGCTCGGCGACCTGGGGCGTTTTGCCCGGTTGGGGGAGCGCGGGCGGACGCTCAAAGCGCAGCTGGCCATGGCTCGTGACCGTGAACGTCAGGCGTCAGAGCGCCAGCAGCGCGGTGAGCAGCAGGCCGCCTCCCGTCAGGCCCAGCTTGACCAGCAGCATCGCGTGTGGGATGCCCAGCATCCCGGCGTCCAGGATCGCCACCACGCCGCTCAGCGCGCGTATGAGCAGGCCCATGATCGCCACCAGGCCGCCGAGCAGACCTACGACACCCTGCTCGCCCACGGGCTCATCGACGCCGCGGTGCCACCATCTGTCAGACGGTGGCCGCTGCGGCCCGGCGAGGCGCTCGAGCAAGACCAGCCGGCGCGACGGCCCGGGCCTGAGCGCAGGCGCGAGGGCCCCTCCCTCGGCCTGTGAACACGGGCCGACCCCCCGAGCACCGGGCATCAGAGGGCCGTTCTGCGGCCGGCTGCCGCTCTGACGGAGCCCCCGCCGCCCCGTGCCGGGGCCCGGAATCGCCTCACCCGGGGCGCCGACGCGTCCCTTGGCGACCAACGGCGCGTTCTCAGCCGTTCTGCGGCCCTGGAGGATCTCACCGCGATCGATAGCTCATCCGTCCGTGCCCATTTCGCCGGCCATCCATGTGCCGGCGGGCGACCCCTCGCGCAGGCACCCGCCTCCGCCACAAGCACACTCTCACCACCTTTCCCGCAGGCTGCGCGCTGCCGGTTGGCGGCCGCGACGGCCGTGCTTGACTTCGCGGGATGGCGAGCACGACCGCGACCATCGCGCCCGCCCGTTTGCGTGGCGATCGTGGTCAGATCGCGGTCGCGCTGGCGGCGGTGGTGTGGTCGACCGCCGGGGTGCTGCAGCGCCAGCTGTCGGTCGGTATCGCTACGCAGGTGGCGGGGCGGGCGCTATTCGCCAGCCTCGCGGTGGCCACCTATGTGGCGGTCGCCGAGCGCGGCCGGGTGATTCAGGCATGTCGCTCGGTTGGCGGTGCTGGGATCGGCTTCGCGGCCTGCCTGGCAGTCTCCTCCGGGGCGTTCATCGTCGCCCTGAACCACGCCACGGTCGCGCAGGTCTTGTTTATCCAGGCGATCGCTCCGGTGGTCGCGGCGCTGCTGGGGCGCCGGGTACTGAACGAGGCGCTGAGCGTGCGCACGGTAGTCGCGATGGTGGTGGCGCTGCTCGGCGTCGGGGTGATGATCGGCTCGCCCGGCGGCGGCAGCGCGCTCGGGGACGGGCTGTCGGTGCTGATGGCGCTCGGGTTCGCGGTCGCGATCGTGATCGCGCGACATCGGCGTGACGTGTCGATGGCGCCGGCCACCGGCCTTGCCCAGCTGATGCTGCTGGTGATCGCGGCGCCGGTCGCGCTCGCCGGCGGTGGCGGACTCGGGGTCGCCAACGTGCTGTGGCTGGCGGTGTTTGGCGCCGGTCAGATCGGCGTGGGGTTGATCTTGCTGACGATCGGAGCGCGCCTGATACCCGCCGCCCAGGTCGCGCTGATCAGCCTGTTAGAGCTCGTGCTCGGGCCGCTCTGGGTGTGGCTCGCGGTCGGCGAGCGGCCTGGTGTGGCCACGGTCATCGGCGGCGCGATCGTCGTCGCGGCAGTCGTCCTGCAGGCGCGCGAACCAGCCGCCACCCGGCGCGACACCCCCGCTCCGGTGGCCGCGGTCGAGGCCGAGCATCCCCCGCGGTGAGCGGCCCGGCCCGAGATGAGATCTTTAGTCAGGCGCCGGGCCATTAGGCAGCTACGGCGGCGTGCTGCTCGATGTAGACGCCCGGGCCGGTGGGGTCGGGGATCGGGTCGCCGTCAGCGGCTAGGCCCTCGAGGTGAAACGCGATCGCGTCGCGCATCTCGGCCACGGTCTGGTCGATCGTGTCTCCGGTGGCCACGCAGCCGAGCAGGTCCGGCGACCACGCCGAGTAGTTAGACGGGGGGCCGCCCTCGATCAAGATCAGATAGCGCTCGGCGTCGGTCATCGTCTCAATCCGGCCTGTATCAGGATGCTCGCTTGCGTCTTGGGATGCAACTCGTCAGAGGGCTTGCCCGGCACGGTCACCCTCCCGGGCTTGGTCGGGTGGCGATATTGGCGGTGGCTTCCGCGGGTCGTCACGTGCTCCCAGCCGTCGTCTTTGATGAGCTTGATGACCGCACGAACCTTCACGTCGGCGCGAGCCTACGCGCCGGGCCAGCGGCGCGCACGGATGGTGTCGATCACGGCTTGGGGGGCGACGTCGCGGAGGTAGCGGTCGGTGACCGCCAGCGATGTGTGGCCGAGGTCGTCGCGGATGATGTTGATCGGCGTGCCCTCGCGGGCGAGCTCGGCGGCGTGGGTGTGTCTGAGCCCGTGGG
>JALYTU010000648.1 GCA_030854125.1 Actinomycetota bacterium
GTCGACGCCTTCATCGGCGCCCGGGTGCCTGCGAGCCTGACCACCGCGGAAGCGATGGTCGACGCCGCGCGGGTGGCGCCGCTGACGGTCGTCAACGTCGTCGACGATCGCCGCGGCGGCGAGGTCACCGCGATCGCTGCCGCGCTTCGCGACGGCTACCCGCGGGTGTGGGCGCTCGGAGGACGGGTCGGCAACACCGTGGTTGCGGGAGACCGGCTCGGCCTCGAGCTCAGCCGCATCGCTGCGCGAGCCGCGGCCGACCCATCACCGGCCCGGGTGATCGCCCCGGCCGCGATGGCCCGCCGGCTCGCCACGTCAGTCGCCCGCCGTGACGCGGACACCGCACCGCAGCCCAGCGGCGAATCGCAGGCCGGCTAGGTCTCGTTGAGCTTGGCCCGCAACCCGTCGCGGGCCTTGTCTCCCAGGCGCTTGAAGCCCACCTGAAGAATCGGGTCGGCCAGCTTGCGCAGCCCCTTGAGCTCGAGCTCGGCGGCGTAGGTGACCTCGCATCCGCCGTCGCTGCGATCGGCGATCGTGATCGTGTCCCGCGAGATCATCGAATTGTTCTCGCCGCGCAGCACGACCCGACTGGGTCGCTGCAGCTCCAGCGTCGTGTAATCGAGCGCAACCCTGCCGGTCACGACGTGAAAGCTGGCGCCGACGGTCCGCGGATCGCCCGGGTTGGAATGCTCGGCACTGGTGATCGACGGATCCCACTCCGAAACCGAGGAGAAGTCCGCCAGGTAGGTGAAGACGTCATCGGCGGATCGGCTGCAGGCAACGGTGGTGCGGTAGGAGGCCATGGGTAGTTCATAGCAAGATGGAGGCGTGCGACCCACCGTCCCGATGACCGCCGTGGACCACGACGCCCACCACGCGCCGCTGCGGCTGCGCAGCCGGCGGATCGTCACGCCGGGAGCGGTGATCGACGGCGAGATCGTGGTCCGGGCGGGACGGATCGCCTCCCTGGACCCGGCGGGCGCCGACGGAGTTCAGCGGTCGCCTGGACAAACGATCGAACTCGGCAGTGACTGGGTCGTGCCCGGCTTCATCGATGGTCACGTACACGGGGGCGGCGGTGCGCAGTGCAATAGCGATGACCCCGACGAGGTCGCCGCGGTTGCTGCCTTCCATGCCCGGCACGGCACGACCGCGCTGCTGGCGACAACCGTCTCGGCTCCGCTCAGCGGGCTTGCGGCCGCACTGCGGACGATCGGTCACGCCCGAGCGCGGGAGAACGGCGCCACAGCGGGCGGCGACGTGCCCGGCCCGGGCAGTACCCCGGGGGCCGCCATTCTCGGTGTCCACCTCGAAGGCCCGTTCCTCAACGTCTCCCGTCCCGGGGCGATGGATCCGGGGAGCTTTCTCGCCCCCGACTCCGCAGCCCTGGCCGCGCTGCTGGCGGTGGAGCCCGGGCTGGTGGCGATGATGACCGTCGCCCCCGAACTGCCGGGCGCGACCGCCCTCATTCGCGAACTCGCTGCTCGCGGCGTGGTGGCCTCGCTCGGGCACAGCCAGGCGACCGAGGCCCAGACCGCGGCGGCCGTCGATGCGGGGGCGTGCGCGGTCACCCACACCTTCAACGCCATTGGCCCGATGCATCACCGCGAGCCCGGGCTCGCCGGCGCGGCCCTGGACCGCCCGGGGCTCAGCTGCGAGCTGATCGCCGACGGCATCCACGTCACGGCATCCGCCCTGCGCCTCGCGCACCGCGCCAAGGGCACCTCCGGGATCCGCCTCGTCACCGATGCGATCGCCGCCGCGGGCATGCCCGATGGTCACTACCGGCTCGGCGCGATCGAGGTTCGGGTCGATGACGGCTGCGCGCGTCTAGCCGCCGGGCAGGCGCTAGCTGGGAGCACGCTGACGATGGACAAGGCGGTCCAGATCGCCGTCCGCGAGCTCCGGGTGGAGCTGCCCGAGGCGGTCATGATGGCCTCGGGCAACCCGGCCCGGCTGCTCGGTCTCTCGGGCCGCAAGGGGTCGATCGCCACCGGGATGGACGCCGACCTCGCGATGCTGCGCGAGGACCTCAGTATGCGGGCGACGCTCGTCGGCGGCCGCTGGGCCGTCACTCCCTGAGCTGCGGCTCGGCGGCCAGGCCTACCCGCCGATCCCCGCGTGCCCGCCGGACGCCAGCAGCGACGCGATCACGCGGGCGGCGATCGGGGCGGCGCTCGTCCCCCCGAAACCGCCGTGCTTGAGCTCCAGCGCGACGGCGACCGCGACGGTCGGGTGATCGGCCGGCGCGAAGCCCACGAACCAGACGTCGGTCACGCCATCACGACGCGTCGAGAGCGGAACCGTGGCCGTCTTTCCCGCGATGCGCCCTCCCCGGAGGTCGGCTGGGGTCCCGGTGCCGCTGGTGACCACGCCGCGCAGCATCGCGGTCAGCGCCCGGGCGGTAGCCGGCGTCATCACCCGGCTCTGCACCGACGGGGTCCGGCGGTCGAGGTGAGGGGTCATCAGCGTGCCGCCGCCGGCCACCGCTGAGGCGACCATTGCCATCTGCAGCGGTGTCGCGATCAGCCCGGCGCGTCCCACGGCGAGCGGGCCGAGGGGCACCCC
>JALYTU010000649.1 GCA_030854125.1 Actinomycetota bacterium
GTCCAGACGGGCGGGGTCCGGGCCGGCGTGGTCACCGGGGCAGCAGGCTCCGCGGTGGCCGGCTCCCCATCGGGCTGGCGTACGGCGGTCGCGTCGTCGGGTACGAGCGCAGCGGGCTCGTCTGCGCCGGGCGTCGCAGGGGTCTCGGGCGACTCGCTCACTCGGGCGGCTCTTCCCCGAAGACCCTCATCCAGATCACGGCGGCCAGCCGAGTCGTGGCGATGCTCGCCGCGGCCCCGATCCCCGCCAGCAGGCCGGACCACATCAGACGCTTGACCAGTGGGCTCTCGGACATAGCGGGGATTCAAGCAGACTGGTGCGCGCGAGGCGCGCAGCGCGGTAACGCCCACGTCGGCGGGCGCCACTTGCTCATGTCCGCTCCAGGCCTCGGCAGATCGTCTGCACGATCTGGGTCTTGGCGCGTTCGAGCTCGGAGGCGTCAACGGGCCCGGTCTCGAAGATCCAGCCCGTGAGCACCTGTTCGACCGAGCCGTAGAACGCCTGGGCCGCGAACTCGGGGGTGATGTCGTCTCGGAACGCACCGTCGCGTTGAGCCGCCGACACGATCGCGGCGATGCCCGCGTAGGCCTCGCGGATCTTGGCCAGATGCGTGCGGCCGAACGTGTTGGCGGCCCGCGTCACCTCGACGATGATCACCTTCATCAGCTCGGGATCGCGGCCGTAGGAGTCCACGATGAACGCGGCGATCGCATGCAGCTTCTCCCGTGGCGACCGGTCTGACGCGTCGGCGTCGGCGATCGCCGCCAGCATCACGTCCCAGCGGTCCAGGAACAGCGTGTCGAGGATCTCCTCCTTGGAGGAGAAGTAGTGGTACACGAGCCCGTAGGCGACGCCGGCCTCGTCCGCGATGTCTGACACCCGGCAGGTGTG
Organism: Actinomycetota bacterium; assembly: GCA_030854125.1. GTDB lineage: Bacteria > Actinomycetota > Thermoleophilia > Solirubrobacterales > Solirubrobacteraceae > Palsa-465. The sequence goes on from JALYTU010000649.1 coordinate 892, forward strand.
AAAGCCTTGGCGCGCGAACACGCGGAGCGCGGCGTTGAGGATCACGCGTCGCTTGTCGGTGGCCGCCGCCGTCATCACAGATCCCACCCGTACACCGCTGGACGGCGGTGGTCCAGCGCGGGTAGCCGGCCGCGCACGTCAGCCACCCGCGTGAGATCGAGCTCGGTGACGATCGCCGTTTCCATGTCGGGCGCGCCGGCGAGCACCGTTCCCCACGGGTCGACGATCAGCGAGCGTCCGCCGGAGCGAAAACCGCCCGGGTGCTCACCGATCTGGTTGGCGGCGATCACGAAGCACTGGTTCTCGATCGCCCTGGCCCGCACGAGCGTCTCCCAGTGATCGCGCGTGGTCGCCAGCGTGAACGCGGACGGCACGGCGATGACCTGCGCCCCGCGAACGGTCAGCATCCGATACAGCTCGGGGAAGCGCAGGTCGTAACAGATACTCAGCCCGAGCATGGTGCCGTCGCCCAGCGCCGAGACGACCACCTCGTCGCCCGGCGCCTCGGTCTCGGACTCGGCGTACCGGGTCCCGTCGACCTCGACGTCGAACAGGTGGATCTTGCGGTAAACGGCCCGCACGTTTCCGTCGGGTCCCACGTGCACGCTCGTGTTCGATCCCCGCGGGGCGCCGGCGGCGCGCTCGTAGAACGAACCGGCGAGCAGGTCGATGCCGAGTTCGCCGGCGAGCTGCCGCGCCCATTCGATCGCCGGCCCCTCGAGCGTCTGGGCCCCGGCCAGCAGGTCCGAGCGCTCGCCGAGTACCGTCCACTTCTCGGGCAGCACGATCAGCTCGGCGCCCTGGCCGGCCGCGTCGCGCACGAGCCGATCGGCTTGCTCGAGGTTGCGAGCCGGGTCCGCGCCTGCGTTCATCTGGATCGCACCTACTCGCATCGGATCTCCCACTCCCGATTGACTGGTCAGTCAGTGTTGCACGATAGCGCCGCAGCCACGACCTCCTCCGCTCCCGCAGATTTGGCGGGACCGCAGCACCGCGGGCGCTTTGGTGGCCCGCGACCGGTCGCGGTGTCGGGACTCGCGCTGCCACCTGCGCCGATGCCCGGCCGCCATGGCCTACGCCCGCTCAAGGCGTGGCGCTACGTCGGGGTCTTCTGTGACGAGCTGATGCTGTGCGTGGCCACGGTGCGGATCGGCCCCGTCCGGCAGTGCTTCTGGGCGATCTGGGAACGGCGCGAACGCCGGCTGCACGAGGCGACGCGGCTCGGACGCGGCGCAGTCCGCCTGACTCCCGGTCGGGTGTCCATCGATGACGGCGCGATCGCCGTCGACCTCGCGCTGGCCGAGACCGCCGGGATCGAGACGATCGCCCCCAGCGGCGCGGCTTATGGCTGGACCCGCAAGCAGGGCGGCATCACCGCTGCCGGCACCGTGGCCATCTCCGGTCGCCGTCACACGGTCAGTGCCCGGGCGATCGTCGATGACACGTGCGCGTACTACAAGCGCCACACCGCGTGGCGATGGTCGGCGGGCGTCGGCGCCGACTCCGACGGCCGCGCGGTGGCCTGGAACCTCGTCGCCGGCATCAACGACCCGCCCGTCGCCAGCGAGCGCACCGTCTGGATCGACGGGGTCGCCCAGGAGGTCGGCCCGGTGCTCTTCGCCGCGGACCTCGGCGCCGTGACCCCGGTGGACCGCGGCCACGGCGGGCTGCTGTTC
>JALYTU010000650.1 GCA_030854125.1 Actinomycetota bacterium
GTCCAGAACATCGCCATGCCGCCCCACAATCTGGAGGCCGAGAAGTCGGTCCTGGGCGCGGTGCTGCTCGACGAGCGTCACCTGCACGCGTTGCTGGTCGAGGAGCAGCTGCGGCCTGACCACTTCTACCGCGAGCAATACGGGGCGGTGTTCGAGGCGATGCTCCAGCTCTACGAGGGCGAGCGCAAGATCGACCACCTCACCGTGTCCGAGATCCTGCGCCAAAACGGCAAGCTGGACGAACTCGGAGGCGCGGAGGCGGTTGACGAGCTGGCCGGCTGGGTGCCGGCGGCGGGGCATGCTCGCGAGTACGGCCGGATCGTACGCGAGAACGCGCAGATGCGAGCGCTGCTGACCACCTCCTATGAGATCCAGGCCAGCGTGCTGGCGCGCGAGGCGCCGGCCCGCGACCTCGTCGAGCGGGCCGAGCGGTCGGTGCTCGAGGTCGCCCATGACGACCGCCAGAAGAAGATCCGCTCGATCGCCGATCTGCTCGACGTTGAGATCGACAAGCTGCATCGCCTGTCAGTGGCGAGAACGCCGCTGACCGGGACCCCGTCGGGGTTCAAGGACCTGGACGAGAAGACCGGGGGGTTTCAGCCTGGCAACCTGGTAGTACTCGCCGCACGCCCCTCGATGGGCAAGTCCGCACTGGTCTGCAACATGGCCGAGAACGCGGTGCTCGACGGCAAGGCCGTGGCCCTGTTCTCACTGGAGATGTCCGAGTCCGAGCTCGCCCAGCGGTTCGTCGCCTCCCAGGCGATGATCAAGGGCGAGGACCTACGGCGTGGCAAGGTCGCCGAGCAGCGCTGGCCGAAGATTCTCGAGGCCTGCCAGCGGCTGTCGGCGGCGCCCCTGTTCATCGATGACTCAAGCGACACCGGGGTGCTCGAGGTGCGAGCCAAGGCGCGGCGGCTGCACAGCAGGCTCGACGGCGGCCTCGGTCTGATCATCATCGACTACCTGCAGCTGATGCGCCACGAGGGCCGTGTCGAGAGCCGGGTCGAGCAGGTCTCGCAGATCAGCCGGTCGCTCAAGGGGCTAGCCCGCGAGCTCGGCGTGCCGGTCATCGCCCTGTCCCAGCTCAGCCGCGCCGTCGAGCAGCGGGGCAAGGAGGACAAAAAGCCGATCCTCTCCGACCTGCGCGAGTCGGGCGCGATCGAGCAGGACGCCGACCTGGTGATGTTCATCTACCGCGACGAGTACTACGACAAGGACACCGAGCGCGAAGGCGAGGCGGACATCATCATCGCCAAGCACCGCAACGGGCCCGTCGGCGAGGTGGTGCTCACCTTCCGCAAGGAGTACCCGAAGTTCATGAACTACGCGCGCGACCGGTTCGAGTCATGAGCGCCGCGTGTCCCTATGCGCTATGCGACGGCACCGGCTTTCGCTACGACGCGGAGACCAACACCGCGTATGACTGCCGCTGCCGGCCCCAGCGCAAGGCTCGGGCCAAGGCGCGCAGCCTGTCGGCGCTGATCCCGCGGAAATACCGCGACGTTTCGTTCGACCAGCCGCCGGTGACCGAGATGAGCCCAGTCGTCGTCGCCCAGGCGCGGCGGTATGTGGCCGCGATCGACGACCAGCTCGACGCCGGCCGCGGGCTGTGGTTCATGGGACCCCCCGGTACCGGCAAGACGACGCTGGCCATGCTCGTCTCCCAGGCTGCGCTCAAGACGGGTCGTTCAGTGGCCATCTACTCGCTGCCTGGCCTTCTACGTCAGATTCGGCACACGTTTGACAGCGGGTCGCACGTCGATCTGTTCAACCAGCTCGTGAGTGTCGACCTGCTTCACATTGATGACGTGGGGGCTGAACAGACGACTCCGTGGGTGCTCGAGGAGCTCTATTCGATCGTCAACAGCCGCTACGAGGACGAACGCTCGATACTCGTGACCACCAACATCCTCGACCGCGACGAGCTGTGCAACCAGATCAGCCCCCGCACCGTTTCACGGCTGACCGAGATGTGCGACGAGTTGCTCCTCGACGGGCACGATCGCCGGATGGACGTGCGTACGGCCTGAGCGCCGACGTTGCCGCGGGGACCTGCGCGGCAGAGCGCCGTCAGCCTTTGGGGTGGGTCAGCAGTAGTGGCCGGCCGGTGATCGCCGCGTGGGCCCGGTCAGGAAGTCAGGCAGGATTGCCTCGCGGCGGCCCCCCCGCGGCCGGGCTCCACAGCCCGAGATAGCGCCCGAGCGTGGCGAACCCGCCCAGACAGACCAGGCCATCGGCCACCCCGCGAGCGATCCCGTCGTAGGGGTCGTCGCCGGCGATGCCGGCCAGCGCGATCGCCAGGGCGACGGCGGCCGCGATCAGGACCGCCAACCGCCACGGACGGCCACGCAACCGCGCGGGCACGACTGGGCCGAGATCATCGAACAGATCCCCGGCGCCACCCGTCGCGACCGGCCGCAGGCGCGCCGCTGCCCACAGCGAGGGGAGCACGGCCAGCAGGGCGACCGTTCCGGCCCCGGAGGCGATCAGCGCGAGCGCCTGCCAGCTCGCGGGGACGTGATCGGCGAAGACGAGGGCGATCACCCCGAGGCTGACCGACGAGGCC
>JALYTU010000651.1 GCA_030854125.1 Actinomycetota bacterium
CGTGAACGTGTCCGCAGGCTCGATGTCGCTGTTCATGGCCTGGATCTCGCCGGCGTCCAGGGAGAGCAGCTCGACCGTCGCGCCGGCCTGCTCGACCGCCTTGCGCGGCTCGGTCAACTCGACCTGCTCAACGCCGTCGGTGGCGATGATCGCGATGGTCTTTCCGTTCAGTGATTCGGGCATGGGGCTCCAATCTCGTCGTATCTCCCGGTCCGTGGCGTGACTACCCCGCTCACGTCGCCGTAAGCCAGGTCGCGCATCGGCGCCGCGGGGAGCGCTTGAGATCCGACGTTGGCGGGCAGAGTCAGACCAGGCGATCAGGGGACGAGAGATGACGGCGGCATGGATAATCGGTGTGGTGCTCGTAGTGGCGGTGCTCGCGTTCGTGCTGACGAAGTTCGGTTGGGCGATCCGCACTCAGCCGCAGGGACGCTGGCGAGGCCCGGTTCGCAAACGCCGCTCCCCGCCTCAAGACTCCGACCGCGGGGGCCGGTAGCCGGCCGGGGCGCTCCGACCGGGCGTCTCTCAATGCCCGGAGGCGCGCGCGAGCGGCGTCTCGTCGAGACGCTCCTCGAGCTCGGCAACCGACTCGTACACGGCCCACGCACCGGCCTCACGCAGCTCCTGAGCGCTGAAGCCTCCGGTCACGACCGCGAGGGTCGAGACGCCCGCGGCCTGCGCGGCCTCGATGTCCCACGGGGTGTCGCCGACCATGATCACCGGCAGCTCGCCGGGTGCCCCGGAGCGCTCCAGTGCGGCGTGCACCAGGTCAGGCGCGGGTTTGGTCTGCTCGACGTCGGCTGACGTCGTCCAACCCGTAACGAGCTCGCGGGCGTCCAGCAGGTCGACATAGTGCTCGACTTCGTCGGCCTTGGCCGAGCTGGCGAGCACCACGCGATGTCCGGCCTCGATCAGGGCGACGATCAGCTCGCGGGCCCGGCGCACGGTTCTCACCTCGCCGATCAGCTTGGCGTACTCCTCGCCTTCGGCTTCGCGGATCGCGTCGCCGCGGGCGGCTTCGGTCTGCTCGTCGCACACGGCGGTGACCAGCTGATCACCACCCATGCCGAGATGGCGATGGATGAGCCAGATCGGCACCGTGATCTCGAACCGCTGCAGGGCCCGGAACCAGGCCACGGCGTGGTGGTAGTTGGTGTCGACGAGGGTCCCGTCGATGTCGAGGATGGCGATCGCCATCTCCACGGCCTACCCCGCCGGGCGGAGATCTCACACACAAGTGTGCGGCGCGCCAGGACGGGTAGCTCCCCGAACGAGATGACGACCCTCGCGCTGACCCTCGATGACGGCCCGGACGCCGAGACGACGCCGGCGCTGCTGGACCTGCTCGCCGCCCACCAGGCGCATGCGACGTTCTTCCCGATGGCCGAGCGGGCCGCCGCCCACCCGGGCCTGATCGCTCGGATGGTGAACGATGGGCACAGCGTGGGCGTCCACTGTGTCGCGCACGTGCGCCACTCCGAGTCCGACGCCGCCGCGATCCGACGCGACACCGATCGCGCCCTGACCGCGCTGCGCGGGCTCGGAGCCAACCCGGTGCTCTGGCGCACCCCGTGGGGGGATACCGCTCCCTTCAGCCACGAGGTCGCACGCGAGCGCGGTCTGCGGATCGTCGGCTGGGACGTGGACACGCATGACTGGCGCGGTGATCGCGCTGAGGCGATGCTCGCGGCGACCCGGCCGGCCCTGGGCCCGGGGGCAGTCATCCTTGCCCACGATGGTGTCGGTCCCGGGGCGCGCCGGACCGATGCGGCGCAGACCGTGCGCTACGCCGAACAGCTCATCGCCTACGTGTGTCGGTCAGGCCTGAGGCTCGAGGCCCTGTGACCGCCACCGACCGCTCACGACGCAGCGAGTCCGACCCGCGGGCCACACCCGAGCGGCGCGTCGGCCGCGCCCTGGAGCGCATCGCCGCCGGAGCTCCGGCCCGTGACGAGGTCCCCGAGCCCCCCTTCCCGGCCGAAGCTTTCGACGCCCTGGCCGACGCCGAGCTGCTCGGCTGCACGTCCGGTGCCGGGTCAGAGCGTCCGCCGGCGGCCCGCGAGCTCGCGCTCGTCCGCGCCGTCGCTGCGGCTGACGGCTCGGTCGGACGGATCTACGACGGGCACCTCAACGCGGTCGAACGCCTCGCAGCGCAGGGATCGGCGGCGCTGCGCGAGCGCGAGTTGACGCGCTTTGCCGCCGGCGAGCTGCTCGGTGGGGTCTGGGGCGGTGACCCGGGGCCGGGTGAGGGCCCGCCCGCGGCGGTGATCGACACGCCCGCCGGTCCAGTCCTGCGCGGCGTCAAGACCTTCTGCTCGGGAGCCGGTGGCCTGCATCGGGCGCTGGTGCTCGCGCGCAGCCCCGAGGGTGGACCGCCGCTATCGGCGTGGGTCGACCTCACCGATCCCGAGCGCGCCCGCGTCGACCCCAGCTGGTATCGCTCTCACGGCCTGCGCGCGTCGGTCTCGCACCGGGTCGTCTTCGAGGACCTCCCCGTGCTCGAGTTGCTGGGCCCGCCCGGCGCGATCTCGGCCCAGCCGTGGTTCGGGCGCGACGCGCTGCGC
>JALYTU010000652.1 GCA_030854125.1 Actinomycetota bacterium
GCGCGGGGTCCGCCGAACCGGCGGACGGGTCCGCGGCAGCCCCGCCGCCCGCGCCCGAGCCGCCCGATACACCCGCGGCCACGGCTGATCCGCCGAGGCGGACGAAGGCGAGCTGCAGCTGGGAGAGGGCATCGCGGACCTGAGCGGCCTGGGGTGCGGCGATCTGTTCGATCAGCGGCAGCTGGGCGCGGATCGACTCGATCGCGAGCTGTACCTGGCCGAGGTCGCGCTCGTCCTCGGTGCCGGGCTGAACACCGGTGCGCCGCATTCCGAGGTTGACCAGCGACACGACCTGCTCGAGCAGGACCTGCTCGATTCGGATCTGCTTGATCTCGGCCTCGTAGGCCGCTCGGAGCTGCTCCTCGGACATCGACCCCTCGGGGCCGCCCGCATAGGCATCTCCTGACTGTCCACTGCTCACCGGATCACCTCCATGACGTTGTCGGGCTCTGAGAATAGGTTGCCCGGGTTTCCGCCTGCACTGCCGCGTAGATCTCCCGGACGTCCATGCCCGCGGCGATCATGGCCCGCTGTCGCTGGGCCCCGTTCTCGGCCGGCAGCGCGACATCGAGCCCGAGCTCGTCACGCATCGGCGCGGTCCAGCCCAGCAGGCGATCGAGCGCCTCCGCGCCGGGATAGGGCTCGAGCGCCACCAGATCCAGAAGCTCGCCCTCCAGTCCGTAGCGCAACGCACGCCACATGTTCTCCTCGATCAGCCGGTTGGGGATCTCCGGGGCCGGGACTCCCTCATCGTGATCGCGGGCGGCTTGCGCGACACAGGCGACGATCAGCGCGGCGAGCCCGTCGGATTCGGCCGCCGTCGCCTGCGCATCGCAGATCCGGACCTCGACGGTGCCGAACGAGAGGTGAGGCCGGACTGACCACCACACCTGCGTGTATTCGATGATCGAACGGGTGCGGACCAGGAGCTCGACGTACTGGGCGAACGTCCTCCAGTCCCCGAACGGATCCGGGACACCGCAGCGCGGGAAGCTCTTGGTGAAGGTCTGCGTCCGTGCGGAATGCAGCCCCGAGTCGCGACCGTCCAGGAACGGAGAGTTGGCCGAGACCGCCAGGAGAACCGGTAGCACCGGACGCAGACGGTCACAGACGGCCACCGCGCGATCGGCACCCCGGACGCCCACGTGGACGTGCAACGAGAATGTGTTGTTGCGCCAGGCGACGTACTTGAGGCCCTCCTCGACCAGCCGGTAGTGCTCGGTGCCGATGATGTGCTGCTCGCGGTAGTCCGAGAAGGGATGGGTTCCGGTCGCCCCGAGGGCCATGCCGGTGTCGGCGGCCAGTGCGAACAGGCGGCGGCGCCGGTCGCGCTGGGCCGCGTGGGCGGCGGCGAGGTCCTCGCCGCGACCCGAGCGGATCTCGATCTCCGATGAGATCAGCTCGCCGGCGATCGCCTCCGAGAGCCGCGCATCGGACTCGGCGGCGGATCGGAGCGCGTCGAACCGGGGCACGAGACCTAGGGACACGGGATCAAGCAGCGCGAACTCCTCCTCCAGTCCGACCGTGAAGTCAGTCGAGGCGTCGAACGCCGTGCGGGCAGAAACGAGGTTGAGGGCCACCGGGACCTCAGCTCAGGTCAGATAGAAGTAGAGCGCGTACAGGAGGTCGACTGCGGGGCTGGAGGTGTGCACGGTCACCTCCGGAGGGACCTGGAGCAGCGCATCGGAGTAGTTGAAGATGATCTTCACCCCGGCGTCGGCAAGCTCGAGGGCCAGCTTCTGGGCGGCTGCGGAGGGGACGGCGAGCACGGCGACGACGATCTCCTCGGTCTCCACCATGCTGGGCAGCTCGGAGTTGTGGCGAACGGTGAGGCTGCCGATCTGCGAGCCGACACGGGCACGGTCGACGTCGAAGACGGCCACCACCCGGAAGCCATGATCGGCGAAGATGTCTGACGTGGCGATCGCCGTGCCGAGGTGCCCGGCACCGAACAGCGCGATGTTGTGCTGGCCGGCGGTGCGCAGGATCTTGCGGATCTGGCTGACCAGCGACTCGACGTTGTAGCCGACGCCGCGCTTGCCGAACTTGCCAAAGCCCGACAGGTCGCGCCGGATCTGGGTCGAGTTGACGTGCGTGTAGTCCGCCAGTTCCTGGGAGGAGATCGTCTCCTTGCCCATCTTGCGAGCCTGGGTGAGGACCTGCAGATAACGCGACAGGCGTGCGGCGACCCCGAGTGAGAGCTTCTCACCCGGCTTGTCCTGCGCCGACTCAGCGGATTCGGAGCCGCGGCCCACTGTGAAGCTCATCGTGCACCACTGTAACCGAGCCGATCGGCAAGCTCGACGGCGTCAACGAACAGCTCGAAGGCCTCCTCACCGTCGATCGTCACGACGGGAATCCGCTCCAGATACGCGGTGAACAGGGCATCATCGTGCTCGATGTCGCATTCCTGCAGGATGAACGGATGCTCGGCGCGGACGCGCAGCAGGATCTCGCGGGCGTCGTCACACAGATGACAGCCCGGCCGGCCGTAGAGCACCACCGTCGAGGGCATTCAGGGGGGCCCGAGCGTGGCGCCTCGCACCTGGGCCGTCCCGGC
>JALYTU010000653.1 GCA_030854125.1 Actinomycetota bacterium
GGGCCGACCGCGGTCGCAGCCGCGGCCGGCACCGCCGCAAGCGCCGCCGGGACGACCGTCTCGGTTCGCGTGGAGGGCGTCACGCACGCCCTCTTGACTCCGACCACCGTGCACACGCACAGCGGGTCGATCACCACCGGCGGGGCCCCCGCCGGCAGCTGCCCGGCCACCAATGCGGCCGGAGCGCTCGACGTTGCCACGCACCACCGCTGGGACGGGACGTACTCGAGCGGTCTGGGCATCGAGGTCACCCAGATCCTCGGCGAGACCGACAAATACTCCAAGCACGGCCACTACTGGGAGATCTTCGTCAACCACAAGGCCGCGTCGGCCGGCATCTGCGGGCTGACGCTGCACGGCGGTGAGCAGGTCCTGTTCGCCGCGGTGCCCGCGATGGGGACCGTCTACCCGCTGACCCTGTCGGGCCCGAGCAAGGTCACGGCCGGTCGCGCGTTCACGCTGCGGGTCTCGGCTTACAACGCCAACGGCGTCGCCAGGCCGGTGTCGGGAGTCCGCGTCTCGGGAGTCAGCCACGCCAGCAACGCGCATGGCCTGATCACGGTCACCGCGTCCCACCGCGGGACGGCGCACTTCACCGCGAGCGGGACCGGATACGTCCGTTCGGCGCCGCTCGCGCTCACGATCGGCTGAATGATGCCCGGCCGGGTCCGAGCCGTTGCCGTCGCGTGTGCCGCTGTTGCGGCGCTGAGCGGCTGCGGGCTCGGACCCGGGCCCGGGACGCACGGGGTAACGCTGACCGTGACCCAGGATTTCGGGGCCCGTCCAGTCGGCAGCGCCGACGAGCGCCAGGTTCCCGGCTCCGAGACGGCGATGCGAGCCCTGCAGCGTTCGTTCCGCGTGGACACCCGCTACGGCGGTGGCTACGTGCAGTCGATCGACGGTCACGCCGGGACCAGCGCCCAGCGCGACTGGTTCTACTACGTCAACGGAATCCAGGCCCCCCAGGGAGCGGCGACGACCGCTGTGCATCAGGGCGACCACATCTGGTTCGACCTCCATGACTGGCACGCCACCGACTCGATTCCCGCGGTCGTCGGTGCCTTCCCGGAGCCGTTCCGTGATGGCGTCAACGGCAAGCGCTACCCGACCACGATTGAGTGCGCCTCCGACGTCAACCCCGCCTGCAAGCGGGTGGCCTCCGAGCTGTCGGCAGCCGGGATCCCCACCGCCAGCCAGCTGCTGGGGACGGGCTCGGGGCAGGCCACGCTCGGGGTGGTCGTCGCGCCCTGGCGCGAGGTCGCCGGGGCGGTCGGCGGAACGCTCATCGCCCACGGCCCGTCAGCAAGCGGCATCTACGCCCGTTTTGCGCAGGGCGGCGCCCGTCTGCAGTTGCTCGGGCCCTCCGGTGCGGTGGCGAGGACCCTCGGCGCGGGCGCCGGGCTGGTCGCCGCCACGGCGGACAGTCAATCGGCTCCGACGTGGCTGATCACCGGGACCGACGCTCGCGGAGTCGCGGCCGCGGCGGCCGCGCTCACCCCGCAGGCGCTGCACAACCACTTCGCGCTCGCGGTCTCCGGGGCACGACGGATCCCGGTCCCGGTGGGGACGGGGTGACGATGCGACGAGCGCCGTGGCGGCGCCCGCCCGGGGCGCACCGATGATCTTCCGGCCCCGGTCAAGCCCGCTGCACAGCGCGCGCGCCGGGGTCGCCTGCGTGTACTGCCTGGCACTCGTGCTCGCCGCACTGCTTGAGAGCAACCCGATCGCGCTCGGAGCCGTCGCGCTGGCGACCGCGGGCGCCGCCGCGGGCGCCGGGGTCGGGCGTGAGGTCGGACGAGCGGGGCGCTTCGCGCTGCCCTTCGGGTTGGTGATCGCGGTCGTCAACGCGCTGGTGACCCGCAACGGATTGACCGTGATCGTCCGGTTCGGCGACCTGCCGATCCTCGGCCACACCGACATCACGCTCGAGGCGACCGTCGCCGGAGCGCTGCTCGGCGTGCGGGCGGCGGTGCTGATCATGTGCGGCGCTTTGTACACCGCCGCGGTCGACCCCGATCAGGTCCTGCGCGCGTTTCGCCGGATCTCCTTCCGGTCGGCGCTCAGTGCCAGCCTGGCCACGCGGCTGGTCCCGGTCCTGATCCGGGACTCCCGGCGGCTGGCCGACGCCCAGCGCTGCCGCCCCGGTCGGCCGCCCTCACGGGTGGCGCTGCTGCGCGCGACCACCAACGGGGTCCTGGATCGCGCCCTGGACGTCGCCGCGGCGCTCGAGGTCCGGGGCTACGGCTCGGGCCGTCGGCCGCCGGGCGTGGCCCGTGCCTGGGGGCGCCATGACCTCGCCTTCGCGCTCGCCGCTGCGGCGGTGGTGGCGACCGCGCTGGCCGGGGGCGTCGCTGGTCTGGCGCCGTTCACCGCCTACCCGAGTCTGTCCGCCCCCGCCGGTCCCGGGGTTCTGGCCGTCGCCGCGCTGCTTTTGCTCACCGCCCTGGCGCCGTTCGCCGACCGGCGCGGAGTCGGCCGATGAGCGTCCTGGCCTTTGATCGCGTGACGTACACGTATCCCGGCGCCGCGGCGCCGGCCCTGCGCGATGTGACCCTCG
>JALYTU010000654.1 GCA_030854125.1 Actinomycetota bacterium
CCTCCCACGCGACGACGTGACGACCGGGGGCGACAGCGGTCACCGCCCAGTCGAAGCTGACGGTGCGGCCTGGACGCAGGGTGCCGAGCGCCCAGGTGTTGGAGTAGGCGGTGACGCCGGCGCCGACGCCGCCGTTGCGGCAGCTGTACCGGCACGGGCCCGGACCACGCTCCACAACCCAGATCGGCCGCGACGGGTTGGCCAGCCCGGACTGGTTGAGGTCCGCCGAGAACGCGGCTGCGCTGGTGCCCTCGCCCTTGGGTGCCGGGTAGGCACAGGTGACGTTGCAGATCGTCACCGCGACGTTCGGGATCGTCTTGCGGCCGGAGTTGCGCACGTCGATCCGCAGGTCGGTGTGCTCTGACAGCGTCTGGCTTGACGGGAAGCTGGCGACGCTCACCGATACCGGGAACGTGCCCCGGGGCTCGGTAGCGTCCTGACGCGCGCCGCTACCGCATGCGGAGACCGCGAGAACGGTTCCGATCCCGACGGCGATTCCGACGCTCCTCACTCTCCACGCCCGCAAAGCGTCCGGAACATACCACGGCAGCTGCGGCCTGGACACCGCTTCCCGGTGGATCGTCGGTTGTCAGTTGGTCTTTCAGTCTGTGGTCGCGTAGGCTTACGCCTTGGAGCTCTCGCACGTGGCCGGGCCCTTGACCGTGGAGGAAGAGACCAGTTGATCCGAACCGTCGCCGACCGAGCGTTCTTGCCAACCAAGAACGTACTCGAAGAGGTCGGCAACATGATGATCCTGACGGGCAAGACGCTCGTCTCGGCGGTCCGACCTCCGTACCCGTACGGCAGCGAGTTCGTCGGGCAGTTCCTGTTCGCGATGCGCCTGTGCTGGTTCCCGCTGCTCGTCTCGACGATCGCCTTCGGCTACGAGGCGCCGGGCCTGCAGGCGGCCAATTTTCTGGTTCTCTTCGGTGCCCTGGACCGCCTGGGCGGATTCTTCGTGCTGGCGTCAATTCGCGAGTTCGCTCCCTTCGTGGACGCGATCGTGCTCGCCGGGGTGGCGGGGACCGCGATCACCGCTGACCTCGGGGCGCGCAAGATCCGCGAGGAGCTCGACGCGCTGCAGGTGCTCGGCGTGGACCCGGTCAAGAACCTCGTGGTGCCGCGTTTCCTGGCGCTGATGCTGCTCACCGGGCTGTTCGATGTCTACGCGCTGATCTTCGGCGTGTTCGGCGGGATCATGGCCACGCTGGTCAACAACGCTCCGCTCGGGCCGTTCTGGGCGACCTTCTTCAACAACGCCTCGACCACCGACCTGTGGGGCTCGGTCGTCAAGACGACGCTGTTCGGCTCGATCATCGCGATCGTCTGCTGTTACAAGGGGATGACCGCCTCCGGCGGGGCCGAGGGCGTGGGACGGGCGGTCAACCAGGCTGTCGTCATCTCCTTTCTGGGGATCTTCGCGTTCAACTACGCGTTCACCCAGACGCTGCTGGCCACCCATCCCGAAGTCACCACGATCATCAAGTGAACGGAGCCGGTCGAGATGGGTGAGCTGATCGCAACCCCGCGCGGGTGGGTCGAGGCCTTCGGCGAGATCATCAAGTTCTGCTGGCAGATCGTGCGCGAGGTGCTCACGCTGCGGGTGCTGCGGTTCTTCGGCGAGGCGCTGCGGCAGGCCGGCATCCTGATCATCTCCTCGACGCTGGTCATCTGGGGCCTGGTGTTCATCATCGGCCTGCAATGCGGTATCGAAGGGGCCTACTTCACCTACGGCGAGGGCACCCCGGCGTACTCGGGCGTATTCGCGGCGTGGTGTGACCTGCGCGAGCTCGTCCCGCTGGTGTTCGGCTACATGATGGCCGCCAAGGTGGGCACCGGGATCGTGGCCGAGCTGGGCTCGATGCGGATCTCCGACGAGATCGACGCGCTCGAGGTGATGGGCATCAGCGGCATGACGTTCCTGTGCGCGACCCGTCTGCTGGCAGCGGTGCTCGTGCTGCCGTTCGTCTACCTGTGCTCGATCGGCGCCGGTTTCTTCGCCAGCTACCTCGCTGTGGTGCAGCAGATCGGCTACGTGTCGTCGGGGGGCTTCTTCTTGATCTTCTGGCAATTCCAGAACCCGCCCGACCTCTTATACAGCTTGATCAAGGCCATGAGCATGGCCATCGTGATCGTGCTCGTCGGCTGTTACTACGGATACAACGCGAGCGGCGGCCCGGTCGGGGTGGGAACCGCGACCGCCAAATCGATGGTGCTCAACATCGTCGCCGTGCATCTCATCGGCATGCTCGGAACGCAGCTCTTCTGGGGCGCGAACCCCCGGGCACCAATCGGAGGCTGAACATGACTGATCGCGGTCCGGACAATGGCGGGCACAACCCCCGCGAGTCAGGCGTGGGTGGCGAGGACGATCCGCGCAACATCGGCGATCAGAACGACGAGAACAGCGCCTCCGCGCGCGGCGCCGAGGTCGAGCTGAGCCCGCAGGAGCGCGAGGAGCAGATCAAGAGCGCAGCCCCCGACGGCGGCGAGATCAAGGACACGCCGAGCATGGAGGAGGCCCAGCGCGACCCGGGCCAGTCGGAGTCGGCCG
>JALYTU010000655.1 GCA_030854125.1 Actinomycetota bacterium
GTGATCGAGTCAAGCTCGCCCGTGGGCTCGTCGGCGAGGATCACCGGCGGGTCGGCGGCCAGCGCGACGGCGACCCCCGCCCGGGCCACCTCGCCGCCCGACAGCTGGGCAGGGCGGTGCGATGCGCGATGGGCGATCCCGCAGCGTTCGAGCAGCTCGTCACGCCAGCTCGCCGTGGTCGTCCTAGCCGCCATCCGCTGAGCTAGCGCCACGTTTGCAGCCACCGACAGGTGCCCGACGAGGTTGGCCTGCTGGAAGAGCATTCCGATCTGGGTGGCACGGATCCGCGCCCGTTCGGCCTCCGAACGCCGGGACAGCCGCAGTCCGCTGACGGCGACGTGACCACCGTCGGGCTCGTCGAGTCCCGCCAGACAGGCCAGCAGGGTGGATTTACCCGAGCCCGACGGGCCCGTGGCGGCGGCGATCTCGCCGGCGTTCAGGGTTAGTGAGACACCCCGCAGAGCGAGGGTCTCGTCCTCGCCGGCGTGAAAGAACCGGTACAGGTCGTGGGCCTCGAGCGCCGGCGGACTCGCCGGCGGCTGAGCCCCGCTTGCGGCCGGGCTCACCGGGTGAACCTCAGCGAGCTGGTGACCTTGCGCCACGGGTCGACGTTGTCTGAGCCCTGGGGCGAGGAGACGAGGATGACCACCTCGCGACCGCGGTGAAAGAAGTCATAGCGCTCGAAGGCGAGCGTCCCGACCTTGCCGGTGATCGGATTCGGGGTCGAGTCCCCGAGGTAGGCGACCCGGACCGTGGGGCCGGCGGGACGGCTGATGGTGGTGAGCGACTGAACCGCGAAGCTCTTGACCGACCTGGCGATGGCGGGCAGCTCCGCGCTGCGCACCGAGGCCGGGGTTGGCGTCCGCGAGGCCGGCGCAGTGAACACGCGGACACGGTTGAGTTTGTCCGTGAAGGTGACCGCACGGCCTGACATCGACCGCGACCATCCCTCCGGGATCGACACCGTGAGCCCGAGGGTGCGCGCGGTGAACGGGACGTAGGCGATCGTGTCCGGGATGTCCCCCGGGGGCAGCGTCTCGCGCTGATTGGGGTTGACGGCGCTCGTGTTCGACGGCGTGCTCGACGCGGCGGCGGAACGGGTGCTCGGCGGCGGGCTGGAGCTGGCCGGCGCGGAGGTGGCGGCCGAGGTGGCGGCTGACGAGCCGCCGCACCCGGTCAGGGCGATGGCGGTGGCAAAGGCGGTGAGCAGCCCGGTCAGAGCGGGGCGACGGGCGATGGCGTCTTGGGTCATGCCGCGACCGTAGGCCAGCCGGTTCAACGCCGGGTGCCATCAGGTCAACGCCGGGTCAAAAGCCGCCGGCGGGGCCTCCGCACGGGTACCGTGGCCCGATGGCCGAGCCTCTGATTCTGATCGTCGAGGATGACGACGCGATCGCGGACGCGCTCACCCGCGTGCTCGCCGGACACGGCTACGCGGTCGACCGCCTCGCCCGTGGCACCGGTGTGGTCCGGGCCGCCGAGCCCCCCGTGGCGCTGGTGATCCTCGACCTCGGCCTGCCCGACGTGGATGGGCTCGAGGTCTGCCGGCGGCTGCGCGCCTCCCGACCCGAGATCGCGATCCTGATCCTCACCGCGCGCGGCCAGGAACTCGACGTCGTCGCCGGTCTTGACGCGGGCGCCGACGACTACCTGACCAAGCCGTTTCGCCTCTCGGAGCTGCTGGCCCGGATTCGCTCACAGCTGCGGCGTGGGGGGCCGTCCGGGCACGGGCCGGACGACGCTCTGCAGGTGGGGCCGCTGCGCATCGACCGTGCCGCCCGGCGGGCGTGGCTGGAGGATGAAGAGCTGATCCTGCGGCCCAAGGAGTTCGATCTGCTCACCCTGCTGGCCGCCAACCCGGGGATCGCCCTGACCCGCGGCCGGATCATGGACGCGGTGTGGGAGACCTCCTGGCTGGGTTCGACCAAGACGCTGGACACGCACGTGCTCGCGTTGCGCCAGAAGCTCGGGGCGGAGGCGATCACCACCCTGCGCGGGGTCGGCTACCGCTTCGATCTGCCGTGAGGCGCCGGCTCGTCCTGGCCATCGCCGGCGTGGCGGCGGGGGCGATCATCCTCTTCGGGATCCCGCTCGCGCTCGTGCTGCAGCGCACCTATCGCGACGAGGAGCTGGTCCGCCTGCAGCGTGACACCGTGGCGGCCACGCGGAACATCGACCTGTCCCCCGGCGCGCGTGATCACCTCGAGCTGCCCCGATTCAGCGGTCAGGTCGGCATCTACACGCTGTCGGGGCGCCTGGTTGCCGGCACCGGCCCCGCGCGCGGCGGCGCCACCGTCACCCGGGCGATCGCGCTGCGCGCTCCGGAGGGTGCCGCCAACGCGGATCAACTGGTCGTTGCGAGCCCGCTGTTCAGCGGTGAGCGGGTCACCGGAGCGGTCCGCGGGCGGCGCTCACAGGCCGCGGTGACGCGGAAGACGTACCGGGCGTGGATCGAGATCGCCGGGCTCGGGGTCGGAGTGCTGATTCTCGCCGCGGGTGCCGGGCTCGCCCTCGGCCGGCGCCTGGCCGCGCCGTTGGAGGCCCTGGCCGGGGT
>JALYTU010000656.1 GCA_030854125.1 Actinomycetota bacterium
ACTGCCGCCGGCGCGGCTGGTCAGACGCTCCGATCGCGGATGGGCTCGAGCGCCGTCGCGAGCCGGCGGATCGCACGAAGGCGATCCCGTATCCGCAGCTCGATCGGCTCTGGCGTCGCGATGACGTCGCGGTGCGCGAGAAGGCGTTGTGGCGGCTGCTGTATGAAACCGCTGCCCGCGCGCAGGAAGTGCTCTCGCTCAACGTGGAGGACGTCGATTTGGAGAACAAGCGCGCCCGGGTGCGCTCCAAGGGCGGCGACATCGACTGGCTTCATCTCCAGCCTGGCTCGGCGCGATTGCTGCCGAGGCTGATCGCCGGCCGGGCCGCAGGACCGCTGTTTCTCGCTGAGCGCCGGCCCGCGCCAGCCCGTGCGCCGGCTGCTGTCGATCTGTGCCCGTCCACGGGGCGCGTGCGGTTGTCCTACCGTCGCGCGGAGGAGCTGTTTTGCGCGGCGTCGGGCGGCTGGACGCTGCATCAGCTGCGCCATTCGGCGATCACGCATCTGGCCGAGGCGGACGTCGGGCTCGCGTTGCTGATGGCCAAGAGTCGTCATACGTCGTTGCGCTCTTTGCAGCGTTACGTCCGTCCGGGGCCGGAGGCGGTTGCGAAGCTGACGGCCGAGCACGATCCGGAGCGCCGTCGAGGGTGAGCTCGTGACGTTCATGTCTGGAGCTGATTGGCTGGCGCGCTACCAGCATGCCGCGGTGGAGGGCTTGGAGTTCAACCGATGAGCGTGGGCGGGCGCGTGCTGCAGTTCCCGCCGAGTATCGCGCCAGGCCAGGCACGTCCAGCGCAAGCTCGCGGACAGCCCCGTCCGGCGGGCTCCGACGACTGGCAGTACGACGGTGAGCTCGCGGCCGCGATCTCGAGCACGGTCGTCAGCGCCTTGGCCCGGACGACCGGTCGCGGACCGACGAAGGCCAGGACCACGCTCGGTGACAACTGCGTCTTCGTCGTTCTCCAGGACAGCCTCACGCGCGGTGAGCAGACGCTCGTCGATGCCGGCCAGGGCGCGGCCGTGCTCGATCTGCGCCGACGCTGGCAAGCCGTCATGGAAGCCGACGTGAGCCGCGAGATCGAGCAGCTCACCGGACGCAAGGTGATCGGATTCATGAGCGATAACCACATCGGCCGCGACCTGGCCGTCGAAGTGTTCGTGCTCGCGCCCGACCAACCGCCACCGGGGCCAGACGGCCGCAGCAAGTAGAGACACCGTGACCCTCGCGGCTGAGAAACGGGAATGAGCTTTTGACCAGCTGAGACGTCAGGGCGCTGGGCCGTCAGCCGCATTCGCCAGAGATCCTGTCAACGAGCGATGATGCTCGCGCAGTCGTGCTGGAGGGTCCAGCGGGGGAGAGCCTGCGGGATCACCAGGTGCACGCACGAGCGGGCATGGGTCATGATCATCGAAGGCGACGTGGAGGTCAAGTTGACCACACCATCCCCGGTGCGACGGGCGGAGCGCGGCGCGGTGATCGTTGCGGGCGCGTCCGGGGTCGGCATCGCGACGCACGCGGCGCGGCGCTGCGCTCGCCGCAGCTGTACGCCGTCCGGATGAGTGGATCGTCGATCGCGGCGCCTGATGCCGCGAGCTGGGTGACTGATATTCTCAACGTGGCCTGCTATCCGCGGATGCCTGAGCTGCGTGACCTTGACGAGAGCGTCTGCGCGACCGCGACGCCGTCACCAGCCATCCGACCTCCGACGGCCACCAGCCCAGCTCAAGCTGCACAGGCCAGTCGATCGCGTGGTAGTAGGACTTCGTTAGCTGTGTGCAGGAGTTCTTGCGAGTGCAGGGAACTTGTCGCGCATGGCGACGATGACGATGGGCGAGCTGGGGGTGCGGGCCGGGGATCTTGAGGCTCAGCGGGCCGGGTTGATCGCGTTCGCTGAGGAGATGTACGGGTCGCTGGCGCGCTGTGATCAGCGCGCGAAGGGCGAGCAGTACGTCCGTGGGCTGCTGCTTGAAGGGCGACGGAAATCGATCCAGCCGATGGCGGCTCGGTTGCCCGACGGGGATGAGCAGGGGTTGCAGCAGTTCATCACCGACTCGCCGTGGAAGGACGAGCCGGTCCGTCGGCGGTTGGCTGAGCGGATGACCCAGGAGATCGAGCCTGAGGGCTGGGTCGTTGATGACACCGGCATGCCGAAGGACGGGCGGATGTCGCCGGGGGTCGCGCATCAGTACTGCGGAGCTCTGGGGAAGACCGCGAACTGCCAGGTGCTCGTAAGCGTCAATGCGGTGACTGACCGGGCGTCCTGTCCGCTGGGGTGGCGGCTGTTTATTCCACAATCGTGGGATCAGGATGAGGAGCGTCGCGACCGCGCCAGGATCCCTGAGGATGTACGGCATGTTGCGAAGTGGCAGCTCGCGCTCGGGATCGTTGATCAGCTTCTGGGCTGGGGGCTGGAGCGCCAAGTGGTGCAGGCCGACGGCGGGTACGGCGACATCACCGCGTTTCGCACCGGTCTGGAGGACCGCGCGCTGGAGTACGTGGTCCAGGTCAAGGGCCTCACGTCCGCCCAGCCCGCCGACGCGGTGGCGGTCACCC
>JALYTU010000657.1 GCA_030854125.1 Actinomycetota bacterium
GCTCTCTTCTCGCTGGTGACACTGCTCGCGCATCCGCAGCTGAGGGAGGCATCCGGCCCGATCCGCCAAGCGGCGTGGTATCGCAAGCGGGCACCGACCTTCGCCGACGCGTTCGCCTTGGTGCGACGCGAGATCTGGGTGCATGAGACTTTCCGTCTGTCCAGTGAGGAAGCGGAGATGGTACAAGTCCCGCGCGTCCTCCTCGAACGCTTCACCGAGACGCTTTGCTATGTCGCCTGATTGGGGAAAGTCGAGCTAAGAGCCTGTGTGTAAAGCGGATCAGGGCGGTTCGAGCCGTGTGAGCATCACTTGGATCATCGCGATCAGCACCAGTGCTTCGCTGCTCTCTGGCAACTGCTCGTAGTCTTTGCTCAGGATCCGATACCGCCCCAGCCAGCCGAAGGTCCGTTCGACTACCCACCGACGCGGCCGCACCACGAACCCGCGCTCCCCCGTCGCCCGCTTGACGATCTCCACCGTCCAATCCCACTGCTCCTTGACCCAGCCGACCAACTGCCCTGCATAGCCGCCATCTGCCCAGAGTAGCCGCAACCGGGGGAACCGCCCCGCCAGTCGTGCCAACACGAGTCTCGCCCCGTCTCGGTCTTGCACACTCGCCGCATGCACCACCACCGCCAGGATCAGCCCGAGCCTGTCGACGACGATATGCCGCTTGCGCCCTTTGACCTGCTTCCCTGCGTCGTAGCCCCGGACCCCCCTTGTATCTTCAGTATGTGGCACACTGCCACCCGTTGGCGTGGTAGACCGCAGCCCCCGTGGTCCCTCGAGGCCGTGAAAAAGCGTCGGTCGCCGCGTCCTTATCCCATCGAGCCCGGACAGTTGCTGGGGCCGTTCGAGCCCGTATTCCGCAAGGTTGGGCGAGAGGAAGGGGAGTGCGATGACCGATGGATCGGTGTTTATCGGCATTGATGTCGCCAAGGCGCACCTGGATGTCGCGGTGCGACCGGATGGCGATACTTGGCAGACGACCAACGACGCGAGCGGGATTGCCGCACTCGTCGCTCGTCTCGACCACCTGCAGCCGACCCTGGTCGTGCTGGAGGCGACGGGCGGCTACGAGCGCCCCGTGACCGCCAGCCTCGTCGCTGCGGGCTTGCCGGTGGCGGTCGTCAACCCGCGCCAAGTCCGGGACTTCGCCAAGGCGACCGGCAAACTCGCCAAGACGGATACGCTCGATGCCCATGTCTTGGCGCACTTCGCCGCCGCAGTCCAGCCCGCGCCACGGCCGCTGCCAGACGCCGAGACCCAGGCATTGGCCGCGATCCTGGCACGGCGGCGACAACTGGTCGCGATGCTGACGGCGGAGCAGAACCGGCTGCACACCGCCCCGACAGCGATTCGGGAGCGAATCGGTGCGCACATCGCCTGGCTGGCGGCGGAACTGAAGGAGATCGATGCCGAGTTGGCCCAAGCGATCGCGGCGGATCCGACCTGGCGCGAACGTGACGCCCTGCTGCGCAGCGTCCCTGGTGTCGGGCCGGTGCTGGCGACGACGTTGTTGGCGGAGCTGCCCCAACTGGGCACCCTGACCCGCCATCAGGTCGCCGCCCTCGCGGGGGTGGCGCCGCTGAATCGCGACAGCGGAACCCGGCGCGGCATCCGCACCGTCTGGGGTGGGCGGGCGCGGGTGCGCGGCGCGCTCTACATGGCGGCGCTGGTCGCCACGCGCTACAACCCGGTGATCCGCGCCTTCTATGCACGATTGTGCGCGGCGGGCAAGCCAAAGAAAGTCGCTTTGACCGCCTGCATGCGCAAGTTGCTGACGATCCTCAACGCGCTGCTCGCTCATCACACTCCTTGGAACCCGTCGGTCTCGACCCCTTGACACGCAAGACAGTTGCTTTTTCTCACACTCCGTCGCAGTTATGTCCGGATGTCAGGTCAGGGTAAATCCTTCGTAGCCGTTTGCCGCGACCTCGTCGCATTTCTTTCGGTAGGCGCCGACACCGCCGATGTAGGGCATGAAGATGCGCGGTTTGCCGGGGATGTTCGCCCCCATGTACCACGAGTTGGCGCGGGGATAGAGCGTCATCTCCGCGACCGCGTTGACGTGCGCCACCCATGCATCCTCCGCCTCGACGGTCGGCTCGATGCTGGCGAGATCGTGCGCGCGCAGGTAGGCGAGGCAGTCCGCGATCCAGTCCACATGCTGCTCGATCGAGACGATCATGTTGCTGAGTACGGAGGGACTGCCGGGACCGGTGATCGTGAAGAGATTCGGGAAGCCGGCGGTCGCGACGCCGAGGTAGGTGCGCGGGCCGTCGGTCCATTTCCGCCTCAGCGTGTTGCTGCCCCTGCCGCGAAGATCAATGTTGAGCAGCGGCCCCGTCATCGCGTCGAAGCCCGTGGCGAAGACGATGCTGTCCAGTGTGAACGCCGCACCCCGCGTGCGCAGACCGTCCGGGGTGATCGTTTCTATCGGGTCGTTGCGCACATCAATCAGGGTGACGTTGTCGCGGTTGTACGTGTCGTAGTAGTCGGTGTCGAGCGGGAGGCGCTTCGTGCCGATCGGGTGATCCTGCGGGGAC
>JALYTU010000658.1 GCA_030854125.1 Actinomycetota bacterium
GGGAGTGAGCCGGCGTGGGGACTCACTTTCACGGCCGCTGGCGTCGCGTCGTTCCACTTCGCCTCACGGATCGCCTTCATCGCGGCTTTGCGGGTCTCGGTGTCCAGGCGGTCGATGAACAGCACGCCGTCGAGGTGGTCGATCTCGTGCTGGATCACCCGGGCCTCCAGGCCCGAAGCCTCGACCGTGATCGGTTCCCCGTACTCGTCCTGGGCGCGGACGCGGACGAACACGGCGCGGTCGACGTCGACGTGGACGCCGGGCAGGCTCAGGCACCCCTCCTCGAGGGTCTCCTCCTGGTCCCCGCTCCATTCGATCTCCGGATTGACCAGGGCTGCGACCGGTGCCTGCTGCTGCACCCGGTAGACGAGCACCCGGTTGAGCACGCCGACCTGGTTGGCGGCGAGGCCGACGCCGAGCGCGTCGACCATCAGCTCGCTCATCCGCCGGACCTCGTCGCGCAGCGCATCGTCAAAGCGCTCGACGGTGCGGGCCTTGGTCTTGAGCACCGGATCCCCATATTTGCGCACACGCGCCAGGGCCGCCGAGCGCCGTGCGGCGACCTCGGGATCGAGTTCGGGCTCGCCGTCCTGATCCTCGTCGAACTCCTCGACATCGCCAAACGACTCCAGTTCGTCGGGCTTCTGCTGGGCTTGACTGGTTTCGGGGGCCATCGCTTCGTGAAGTTTAGAGAGGCAACGTCCCGCGCTCACTGAGGATCGACGTCGACGCTGACGTTGATGCCCTTGCGGGCCGCCGCCGGGGCCAGCTCGTCAACGGCCTGCCCGGCCGCTGCGATCGCCGCCGCGCGGTCTGAGGCCTTGATGACCAGCTGGCTGCGTGCGCGGCCCCGCAGCCGAAACAGCGGGGCGGGCCCGAGGACCGCAGCGCCGCACGCCGCCAGCCGGGCGGCGATCGCCTCGGCGGTCTGCCGGGCTGGTGCCTCGTCGACCGCCGAGCAGACGATCCGGATCAGTGACGAGTATGGCGGATAGCTCAGGATCTCCCGGCGGCGCAGCTCGTCGGTGACGAAGCCGTCTGCGTCGTGGTGGACGGCGAAGCCGATCGAACGCGCGTCGGGGGCGAGCGTCTGCACGAGCACACGCCCCCCCACCGGGCCGCGGCCGGTGCGTCCCGCGAGCTGGGTGATCAGGGCGAAGGTCCGCTCCTCGGCCCGGAAGTCCGGGAAGCGCAGCGTCTGATCGGCGTCGAGCACCACCCCGAGCGAGACGTCGGGGAAGTCGTGGCCCTTGGCCACCATCTGGGTGCCGACGAGCACCCCGGCCGGGGCCTGGGCGAACTGCTGCAAGGTCCCCGCGCGACGCTCCAGGGTCGACGCATCGGCATCGAGCCGGAAGACCGGGAAGCCGTCAGCACCCAGCGCCGTCCGCAGCTCGTGCTCGATGCGCTCGGTGCCGGCACCATGGCGGGCCACGGTTACCGATCCGCAGCTGTCACAGCGCTGCGGAACGGCCGCTCGATGGCCGCAGTGGTGGCAGGCCATGAAGTCGCCCTGGCGGTGCAGGACGAGCGCCACCTCGCAGTCGGGACAGAACCAGACCTTTCCGCAGGATCGACAGGAGAGGAAGTTCGACCAGCCCCGGCGGTTGAGCAGGACGATCGCCTTGCCATCCGCCCGGCGCAGATCGGCCAGCGCCATCCGCGTCTCGGGGTGCAGGGGCTCTCGCGCCCCGCGCATGTCGAGCACCTGCACCTGGGGCATCGGGCGGCCATCGACCCGGCGCGGCAGCCGAAGACGGGTCATCTGGCGCATGCTCTCGGGCCGGGGGGTCGCGCTCCCGGCCAGCAGTAGCGCCCCGCTCTGGCGGGCGCGCTGGGCCGCGACACCGCGTGCGTCATAGCGGGGATCGCCCTCGTGTTTATAGGAGCTCTCGTGCTCCTCGTCGACGATGATCAGGCCGAGGTCGGCGACCGGCGCGAACACCGCCGAACGCGGGCCGACGCAGACCCGCGCGCTGCCGTCACGCAGCCGCAGCCACTCGTCATGGCGTTCACCGGCGCCCAGCGCCGAGTGCAGGACCGCCACCACGTCGCCAAAACGCGCCTGGAAGCGCCACAGGACCTGCGGGGTGAGCGCGATCTCGGGCACGAGCACGATCGCCGAGCGACCGGCCTGCAGCGCCGCCGCGACGGCCTGGAGGTAGATCTCGGTCTTGCCCGAGCCGGTGACGCCGTGCAGCAGCAGCGGGTCCAAAGACGCGCCGGTCGGGCCACCGGTCCCCGGCAAGGCGGGGAGGATCGTCCGCAGCACCTCGGTCTGATCCTCGGTCAGCGTCGGCGCGACGGCATCGACGGTCCCGAGCGGGCGCGCGACGGGCCGCCGCGGCCGGATCCGGTTCTCCAGCGTGACCAGACCGCGGCCCTGCAGGCGGCGCAGTGAGGGCGTGCCGAACTGCGCGGCCAGGCTGGGCCCCAGCTCGCCCAGCTTCTGCAGCACCTCGCGCTGTCCGGCAGTGAGCACGGCGTCGGGGTCGTGCGCCGCCAGTTCCCCGGCTCCGGTCAGCTCGGCGGTCAGTGACCGGCGGG
>JALYTU010000071.1 GCA_030854125.1 Actinomycetota bacterium
GTCCCGGCGCCGCGGTCGGTTACCGCGGCCTCAGGCCGCGGCGGACGCCCCGGCCGGCTCGCGCTCGGCAGCACCATCGGAGTCCGCTGAGTCCTCAGCCCCTCGGACCACCGCCAGCAGGACGTCGGCCACGCGGATGATCGCCGGGAAGCGCGCCGCCGGGTCCTTGGGCATCCGCACCGACAGCTGGGACTTGCCCGACTCGTACAGGGCCTCGGGGATTGCGGCTCGATACGCCTTCGCGCGCCCGGAATCCATTTCGATCGGGGTCATCGCGAGCCGGTCACCGCGGATCGTGACCGCGGTTGCGCCGGCCTGGCCGAACTTGATCCGCGCCTGCTGCAACGAGATGAGATTCACCAGCGGCTCGGGCGGCTCGCCGAAGCGGTCCTCGAGCTCGTCGCGCAGCAAGGCCAGGTCGGCGACCTCGCGGGCGCCGGCGATCCGGCGGTGGACGTCGACCTTGGCCTGCTCGTAGGGGATGTAGTCGGCCGGCACGTAGGCGTCCACGGACACGTCCAGACGCACCGGCTCCCACTCCTCCGAAGCACCGTCAGATGCCTCCTCGATCGCAGCGACGGCCTCGTCGAGCATCTGCATGTAGAGCTCGAAACCCAGTGCAGCGACGTGGCCGGACTGCTCGTCACCGAGCAGGTTGCCGGCGCCGCGCAGCTCGAGGTCGCGCATCGCGATCTTGAAGCCCGCGCCGAGCTCGGTGTAGTCGCTCAGGGCCGACAGCCGCTGCGCCGCCTCCGGGGTCAGAGCAGCCGCGCTCGGATACAGCAGGTAGGCGTAGGCACGCTCACGAGAGCGTCCGACGCGGCCGCGGATCTGGTAGAGCTGAGCGAGACCGAAATTGTCCGCACGCTCGACGAACAGCGTGTTGGCCTGGGGGATGTCGATGCCCGACTCGATGATGCTCGTGCACACGAGCACGTCGGCATCACCACGCAGGAACTCCATCATCCGCTCCTCGAGCAGCGCCTCCTCCATCTGGCCGTGGGCGACCAGGAAGCGCATCCCTGGGCACAGGCCGCGAAGACGGACCGCGGTCTCCTCGATCGTCTCCACCCGGTTGTGCAGGAAGAACGCCTGGCCGTGGCGCTCCTTCTCGCGCAGCAGCGCCCGCCGAACAAGCTCCTCGTCGTACTCGCCGACCCAGGTCTTGACCGGCCGCCGGCCCTCGGGCGGGGTCTCGATCACGCTGATGTCGCGCACGCCGGCCAGCGACATCTGCAGCGTGCGCGGGATTGGCGTGGCGCTCATCGCGATCACGTCCACGCGCAGCTTGAGCTGGCGCAGCAGCTCCTTCTGCTTGACCCCGAAACGCTGCTCCTCGTCGAGGATCAACAGCCCGAGATCCTTGGCTCGCACGTCCCGCGACAGCAACCGGTGGGTGCCCACCAAGATGTCGACCTCGCCTCGCGAGAAGCGGGCGATCGCCTCCTTCTGCTCGGCCGCGGACCGGAAGCGTGAGACGTGCTCGATCGTGACCGGATAGTCCTTGAGGCGTTCGGAGAAAGTGCCGAAGTGCTGCTGGGCGAGAATCGTCGTGGGAACCAGCAGCATTACCTGCTTCCCGTCCTGGACGGATTTGAACGCGGCGCGCAGTGCAACCTCGGTTTTGCCGTAGCCGACGTCGCCGCAGATCAAGCGGTCCATCGGCCGCGCTGACTCCATGTCGGCCTTGACGAACTCGATCGCGTCGCGCTGGTCGGGCGTCTCGTTGAACGGGAACGCGTCCTCGAACTCGCGCTGCCAGTCGGTGTCGATCGGGAAGGCATGGCCAGCCCGGCGCTTGCGCTCCGCGTAGAGGTTGAGCAGCTCCCCGGCGAGCTCCTGGGCGGCGCGCCGGGCGCGGGACTTGATCGCCTCCCAGCGAGCGCCACCGAGCTTTGACAGCGGCGGGTGGGCACCGCCGGCACCGACATAGCGGCTGATCTTGGCCAACTGATCGACGGGCACGAACACGCGGTCAGAGCCGGCGTACTCGAGGTAGAGGTAGTCGCGGGTGACGTCGGCCACCGTCTTGGTGTCAAACCCGGCAAAGCGGGCGATCCCGTGGTCCTCGTGGACGACGATGTCGCCGGTGCGCAGGTCCGCGAAGCTGCGCAACACGCCGCGGCGCTGCTCACGGCCGCGCGCGCTGTCGGGGGCAGCGGCACGGCGACGATGAAACAGCCGGTGATCGGGGATCACCGCGAGATGGAACTGCGGCGCGATGAAACCCGCTGACAGCCGCGCAGCCGCGAACGTCAAGAGCCCGGCGCCATCGATCGCCGACGCACCGTCATCCAGCCAGCGGACCTTCAGGCGGCCGAGGTTGTAGGCAAAGCGCTCGCCCTCGCCGCGCCGCGCGAAGGTGACCACCGGCCGGTATCCGGAGCGGGCAAGCTTCTCCAGCTCGGGCTCGGCCTCCTTGAGGCCGCGGGCGGCGATGTCGGCAGCCTGGGCACGGAACGCGAACGGCTGGTCCTGATCAATGCTGGAGAGACGGATCGCGACCCGCGCCTGTAGTGCCTGCAGGATCGCGTCGGGCCCGACGTAGAGCGAGCGCGCGTCCTCGTCGGGCAGCGCGGCGGTGAGGTCCTGCCAATGGTCGGTCAGCGCCGGTGTGATGTCCTCCTCAGCGGCGATCAGCACGTCGGCGTCGGGGCCGGCCATCTCCAGCCAGGGATGAAAGCGGTCCACCGGGAGCAGCTCCGAGACCTCGGGGCGGTCGGCGGCGTCCTCCAGCGCGGCGATCTCGGCCAACTCACGGTGCTCGGGCGCGAGCTCGGCCGCGGGGGCGACCTCGATCAGCTCGGCGTCACCGAGGGAGCGCTGGGTGAACGTCGAGAACCAGCGCAGCGTTTCGATCTCGTCCCCAAACAGGTCCACGCGCACAGCCCGGTCCTCGGTGGACGGGAACAGGTCGAGCAGGCCGCCGCGGATCGCGAACTGGCCGCGGTCCTCGACCTGGTCGACATGCTCGTAGCCGGCGGCGACGAGATCCTGAGCGCACTCGTCGAGGTCGATCAGCTCGCCGACGCGCAGCTCAAAGCCGTGGGGACGCATCTCGGGCTCGGGCACCTTCTCCGAAAGCGCGACGGCGCTGACGACGATGACCGGGGCCACCGGACCGGGATCGACGAGCGCGTCCAGCGCGGCGATCCGCAGGCCGACGAGGTGCGGCGGCGGGACGAGGTGGGACTCGTAGGTGACGCCGCGGCTTGGGTAGTAGCGGACGGTCCGGGGCTCCAGCCAGGTCTTCAGGCCGGCGGCGAGGTCGCGGGCGGCGCGGTCATCGCCGGCGACCACGATCGCCGGACGCGCGGGATCGCGGTTGACCAGCGCGGCGATCAGATACGGCCGCAGCGACTGAGAGACGAAGGCGCGGCCACCGTCGGCGGCCAGTGCCCCGGTCTGGGGATCGTCGTCGGCGTAGGAGAGCAGGGAGTTGAGCATTGGGCGGGCTTCTCAGTCTAGGAACCGAGACGCTCCGCTCAGGGTGCGATGCCGCCGTCGGCGATGATCCGCTCAGCTGCGTCAGCCGCGTCCGACACGAGCGTCCGGACCTCGTCCACGGGTTGGCGGAACCTTCCCAGCACCCAGGAGGAGACGATCTCCGGATTGGTGCTGTCGGGTCGTCCGACGCCCGCACGGACGCGCAGGAAATCAGGAGAACCCAGCCCACGACGCAGGGACTTCAGTCCGTTGTGGCCGGCCAGGCCGCCCCCGGCGCGCACCCGGATCTCGCCAAAGGGGAGATCGATCTCGTCATAGAGAACGAGGACCCGCTCCAGCGGCACCTTGAGCGCCCCGCGGGTCGGGCCGGCCGATTCGCCGGCGTCGTTCATGTAGGTCTGCGGCAACAGGACCGCGACCCGGGGCTCGCCCACACCGATGCGCCCTTCGGTGAGCAGACCCCGGTACGCCGCCTTGGGCTTGGACAGCGACCAGCGGTCGATCAGCTCCTGCGCAATCTCAAAGCCCACGTTGTGGCGGGTTCGCGCGTACTCCCGACCCGGATTGCCGAGCCCGACGACCAGCCAATCTGCGAGCGCGTCACCACGCTCGGAGGCACCCACGGCCGGCGCCTACTCGGCGCCGGCGTCCGAGCCTGAGGACTCGCCCTCGCTGTCGGCGGAGTCGTCACCGTCGCCGGCGGCCACAGGCTCGCCGTCCTCGCCAACGCGCTCGGTCTCCTCCTCGATCTCATCCTCGGGCTCGAGTTGGAGCTTGGGCGGGGTGAGGGTCGCAATCACCGTCTCGGGGTCGTCGAGCAGCTCAACGCCGGAGGGCGGGGTGAGCGCGCCGAGGGCCAGGTGGTCACCGATCGCCATCTCGCCCACGTGGTGGGTCATGGTGTCGGGAATGTCGTTGGGCAGCGCCTCGATGTTGAGTTCGCGAGTCACGAACTCGAGCACGCCGCCCTCCTTGACGCCCGGAGCATCCTCGACGCCCTCGAGCTCGAGGAGAACGACGGCTTGGATCTTGACGGTGAGATTGACGCGCAGCATGTCCACGTGCATGGTCTCGCTGTTGACCGGGTGGCGGTCGATCACCTTGAGCACGACCGGTGTGGCGCCGGAGCCCTCGACTGCGAGATTGATCACGGCGCCGCCCGCCGCGAGGGCGATCCGCAGATCGCGCGCCTCGACCGAGAACGCCAGCGGCTCCTCGCCGCCACCGTAGATGATGCCCGGCACGCGGCCCGAACGGCGGAGCCGGCGGGTGGTGCGCGAACCGCCGGGCTCCCGCGGTGTGACCTTCAGAGATGTGGTGTCAGTTGCAGCCATCAGCGGCGGCTGATGGTAGCGCCCGCGCACAGAAAAGGCTGGCGGCCGCCACTAACGTTGCGCTAACCTTGATCCATGTCGGGCGACGCTCAGCTGGTGCTGTGGATCGCCGGGGTCCACCTCCTGGGATTGATGGCCGTGGCCGTGCTCCTCCTGCCGGCCCTCCGGGATGCCCCCGCCCCGCCCGGCGATCGAAGCGATTCCGACGGTGACGACGGCTGGGGCCGGGGTCCCACGCCGCCCCCGGACTCCCCCGGGCCGCCGCGGGGTGGCGTTCCGCTCACCGACGCCGTTCCCGCACGGGTTCGCCTGCGCGAGCCCGGCCGACTTTCGGACCGCCTCCCGTCGCATCCGCGCCGTCCGGTTCACCCCCCCGGGCCGGCTCAGCCCAGGCAACCCGTCGGGCCCGGACGTCGCCCCAACTGACTGCCCGTCCGGTCAGTACCGGCTGGGACAGTCCGCGTTGGAGCGGATCCGGACGCTGACCCGCAGCAGCCGAATGCCGAACCCCGAGAGGACATCGCCGGTGTGCGCGACGCGCACGCACTGAACGCGGGGCAGTGACCCACCCACCAACCAGGCCACCCGCGCGGTTCCCGCCGTTGACCCGATCGCAAAACCTGTCGACGGGTTGATCTCGGCGATCTGAACCTCGCCGGGGTGATGCAGCGCGGCGGTCAGCGCGGCGGCGCGGGCCCGGCAGGCCGGAGAGACCGAGCAGCCTGAGATGGCGGCCACGACCGCGGCCGGGTTGCCGCGGGCCTCAGCCCGGACGAGGTCAGTGAGCGCTGAGTCCTCGGC
Organism: Actinomycetota bacterium; assembly: GCA_030854125.1. GTDB lineage: Bacteria > Actinomycetota > Thermoleophilia > Solirubrobacterales > Solirubrobacteraceae > Palsa-465. The sequence continues at coordinate 5,583 of JALYTU010000071.1, forward strand.
ACCGCCGACGCTGAGCGCACGGGCGAGCAGGGCGCTGAGCACGAGGAACACGGCGATCGCGCCGAGGACCGCGGTGATGATCATGGGGCGCCGCATCGGGCGCTGACGCTACCGACCCGTCGCCGGGACCGGGCGGTGGCTGGTTCAGCCGTCGCTGAGCTCCATGAAGCGCTGCACCGACGCCTCCTGATGATCGAGGCGCTCGGCGAGGCGGAGCGCGTGCTCGGCGGACTGCTCGAGGAAATCCTCGACGCAGCGCTCGGGGTCATCGGCGAGCGGATACACGCGGGTCAGGTCCTGCTGCGCGCAGGCGATGCCCAGCGGCGGCCTGCCGTCGGCGAGCGTGCGCGCGCCGCACACCGGGGCGACCACGAGCTGGGAATCGGTGGCGACCAGTGCAGTCGGGAACAGGCGGTGGGCGGGCAACCGCACCGAGAGGGCAATCGAGTGATCGACACACACCCCGCCGCCGACGAGCTCACGCAACGGCTCATGCCAGACCTGCAGCACAGTGTCGGCGCCGACGATCGCGTCGCGCAGGGCGGTTGCCTGCTCGACGTAGAGGCGCTCGGCGTCCTCGCGATCCTCGGCGTCCCCGAGGTCCAGGTCACACGGCACCCGCAGCAGGTCGCCGGCCGAGACGGTGGCCCCGGCCGCCCGACTGCCCCAGGTCACGTAGGTCTGCAGCGTGCCGAGGTCACGGCGCCCGTGAAAGATGACGGTCAGTGATTCGCTGAGGGGCAGCGGACCGACACGCAACGAGACGGCGACCGCGGCGGAGTCGTCGAGAAGTGCCCGGCGCAGCAGCGCCTCGGCCCCATCGTCGTGGTTCTGACTCTCCTCGAGCATCGGACGTGCTCTCCCCTAGATCGTCATCGGCTGTCACATTATTGACTCACGACCGGCGGTCGAGCGCCATCGCCATCTGGAGCACCACGCCGCGGGCGGGCTGGCCATAAGGCGCACACGGCTGCCACGGTCCCGCGCCCGGTAGGCTGCCTGCCCATGAAGCTGCTCTACAAGCCGTTCGCGATCATCGCCGGGCTCATCGCCAAACGCCTCAGCCAGTCCGTGTTCAAGAGCATCTGGGCACGGATCGACGAGGAGCCGCCGCCGCGGCCGGGCACCGGTGAGGGCAACACCGCGACGGTGGTCGGCGCTCAGGCGCTGCAGGGGGCCGTCGCCTTCGCTACGGCGGCCGCCGTCAACCGCACCGCGGCCCGCCTTTTTCACCACCTGATCGGGGCATGGCCGGAGAAGCGCCCCGAGCCCGAGCCCGACGAGAGCTAGCCGGCCGCCGCGCCCGCGGACGCCGCAGCGGTTGTCCAGCGCGCCAGCCCGTCGCGCGCCCACCCCGGAATCGCCGCCTTCTCCCCCGTGCCGGCGGCCACGAACACGTGGCGCAGATCGGCTTCGGCGAGCAGCTGATCGCCGCGCAGGAATCGGCACTGGGTGCCGAGGCTCGTGGTCCCGAGATGCACGACGGTGAGCTCGATCGTGACCTCGTCATCGAACCGGGCGGCGGTTCGAAACCGCAGCCGTGCCTCCGCGACGACGATGTCGACACCCCGCTCGAGCATCCGCTGATAGCCGCCGAACGCGGCACGCCACAGCTCGGTGATCGTGTGGTCCACGTAGGCGAGATAGTGGGCGTTGAACAGCACCCCCTGCGCATCGGCCTCGGCGTAGCGGACCCGCAGGGTGTGGCGAAACGGCTCAGCCACCGCCGCCGCGCAGCACGAAGCCTCGGTCGGCCAGCGCGCCGAGCGCATCCTCGAAGGCCGCGAAGTCCCGGCCCAGCAACGCATCGATCGGGCGTCCAGCGGGACCGGAGGCGCGCACCCAGCGGCGCAGCACGGACTGGCCGGCCTGCTCGGCGGCCTCGTCGAGCAGCGTCAGCAGGATCGGCAGCTCGGGACGATGTTCGAGCTGACCGGAGAGCAGGGTCAGCGGATCGGCGTCGAGCACGGTGCAGAGCTCATCGTCTGAGAGGCCGAGCAGATCCATGAGCCGCGCGGCGCGGCCGCCGTGGGTTGCACCGCGACCGACTGAACCGCTCATCGGGAGCTCACGCTGGCGAGGTTATCGCCCTGGCGTCACGCGGAGTGGCCTGGGCTTCACCGGCGCCCGCCCCACGGTGAGGGTCGCTCCGGTTCATGCGGCGGTCAGCATTGCCGCACTCCTCGGCGGCTCATCGCGCAGTGCGCGGGACGTTGAGCCGGCAGTTGCGCAGCAGCGGCGGCGGCAGCTGCACGGGCGTCCCTCCGACAGGTGAGCCCGTTGTCGCTGTGCCGTTCGTGGTCGTTGCGCCGTTGGTTGCCGTGCCCTGATCGGCTGTACCGGTCGTGGTGCCTGCGTTGGTCGATGTGGGGGCGTCGCCGTTGGTGCTCGTGACCGTCGCGGGTGGCGGGGGCGCGAAATTCGTGACCGTCTTGCCGGTCCCAGTCGTACCGATGGCGTTCGTGTTGGTGGCGTTCGTGTTGGTGCCCGCCCCGGTCACGACCAGCCGCGGGTATTGCGCGATCCCCGCTCGGCAGATCACGATCCGGCCGCCGGCCGCCCCAGAACCCCGCCGGACGAAAACGACGGGCGGCAGGCAAGCGGGCACCCGGCCGCTGACGGCCCGGCCTTGCACGAGTCGTACGACCGCCCCGCCGGGCACCGCGGGAATGACGAGCGTGCGACCGGCGGGGATCTGGGCCGGAGTGATCGTCTGCGTCATCCTGCCGGGGCGGGCCCCGACCCAATCGACACGGCGACCGCGGACCGTCGCCACTGTGACCTGCGCCAGCGCCGGCGGCGGCGCCGCCGAGCAATAGCCAGACACGCCTACGGCACGCGCGCGGATGCCGAGCAACGCCAGCCGGCGGTTGGCCCCGGCGATCCCCTCCATCCGGCGAATCACGACCGAGACGGTTCCGTCCGAATGGCGGGTGACGGCAAACGCCGGCGACGAGCTCGCCGCGGTCAGGACGATCACCGCTGCGACG
>JALYTU010000659.1 GCA_030854125.1 Actinomycetota bacterium
GCGCATCGCTCCCGGAGAGCGTGAGGTCACGCTCCAGCTCGACAACGGGCTCTACGTGGTGGAGCGACGGCCGGCACCGGCCTCGGAGGCGGTGGTCGCTGCGGCCGTCCGCGCCCGTCCGTCGCTATCCGCGGAACAGCGCGAGATGGTTCGCTGTCTGACAACGAGTCACGACGCGGTCATGGTGGTGCGCGGCCACGCCGGTACGGGCAAGACCTCGGCGCTCGATGCCTGCCGGCAGGTCTGGGAGATGAGTGGGCGCACCGTCATCGGCTGCGCGCTGTCCGGCCGAGCGGCGGCGGAGCTGCAGGCCGGCGCGGGCATCGAGTCGACGACCATCGAGCGGCTCCTTCTCGACTGTGTGCAGTACCGCGAGCAGGTTCTGCCCCGGGGTGACGCCGTTCTCGTCGTCGACGAGGCCGGCATGGTGGGCACGCGACTCCTTGGCCGCGTGTTGACGACGGCCGCGAAATCCGACGCGACCGTCGTGCTGGTCGGGGACGACCGCCAACTCCCCGAGATCGACGCCGGCGGCGCCTTCCGCGGCCTCTATGAGCGCCTCGGCGCTGTGGAGCTTGTGGACAACAGGCGCCAGCGCGAGGAGTGGGAGCGCCAGGCACTCGTGCTGCTGCGCGAGGGGCGCTCGGACGAGGCGTTGGCGGCCTACGTCGAGCATGGCCGCGTCGTCCTCGGTCCGTCCAGCGATTGCGTGCGCGCCCGTCTCGTCGCCGACTGGTGGGCGGCGGAGCGATCCGGCGGCGACAACATCATGGTGGCGCTGCGCCGCGCCGACGTCGGTGAGCTCAACGAGCGCGCCCGCGCTCTCCGCGTCGGCGCCGGCGAGGTGACCGGCCCGACTCTGCGTCTGCCAACGGGAGAGTTCGCGGTCGGAGACCGGGTGGTCAGCACCCGCAACCGACGCTCACTCGGGGTCGTCAACGGCTCCAGAGGCACCGTAGTGGCTGTCGACGAACGCCAGCGGACGATGACGATGCAGCTGGACGGCCGACGGCCGAACGAGCCGGGACGCAGGAGCGTCCTGCCCTCGGAGTACCTCGAGGCCGGGCACCTGTCCCACGGGTACGCGATCACCGGGCACAAGGCCCAAGGGATGACCGCCGATCGGGCATTCGTGCTCGGCGACGAGGCGATGTACCGGGAGTGGGGCTATGTGGCCCTCTCGCGGGGACGCGTCGAGAACCGTCTCTACGTCGTCGCCGGGGAGCTGGAGCCGACCGATGACAGCGGTCACGGGCGCATTCCCACCACGCAGTTGGAAAGCCTCACCTTGCGCCTGATCCAGAGCGCTCTGATGAAGAGCAGCGAACAGCGACTGGCCCTCGATCAGTTTCAGAAACTCGCGGGTCGGCTGCCCGCCGCCGAGCTGGCGCCACCACCGATTGCACCCAAGGACCTCGACGATGCCGGGCTGCGCGCCGCAGCCGCCGCAGCCGAGCGGGCACTCAGTCACCGAGAGCCCTTCCCGGATCTCGCCGAGCCGAACCTCGTCGACCCCGGGCGAACGGTCGTCCAGCTGAGCGACCAACACCGGTCCCTCACCGAACGGCGCGCCCGCCTTGAGGCGGAGATGGAGGTCAACCTGGCACGGCTGACGGAGACGGACGGGGTGATCACGCGTCGCCGTCACCGCGAGGAGCGCGGTTGGGTGCAGGGTTATCTGTCTCGCGGGAGGCGCGACATCGCCGACATCGATCGCCAGCTACCACAGCTCGAGACACGGATAGGTGCAATCCGCGGTGACCAGGTCGCGGTGGACGGCTGGTACTGGCGCCAAGCCGAGGCGGCGCGGGGTTGGCGTGAGCTGTATGACGAGGCCTGCGCCCGCATTGCCCGTCGTGTACAGGCGGCCGGGGCCGCCCCGTCCATTGCCGGCCATGCCGCCCCGCCCGCGTCGTTCAGCGCCCAATGGGAGTGGTGGTCGTCCGCAGTGGAGGTGGAACGCTCGCGGCTCTGGGAAGGGCCACGGTCAGCCGGGAGTCAAACGCCGGCGCAGCCGAAACGGCACGACCAGTCCCCCACATCGCTGGCAGTGCGACCGGATGTCGCCGACATCGTCGGTCGCGTCGACGCAGCCGAGGCTGCCGCTGAACGCCGGCGCGAGCGGCAGCGTGAGCGTGGCCGCCGACCCGGCTTCGGCTCCGACCACGGGTACCCCACCCGCGTGCACGAGCAACGGCACGGTGCGGAGCAGGCGCGGACCGCCCGCGGGCCGCAAATATCCCCGTGAGATCCGCGAGCTATTCCGGGATCCACCCGCCGGCGCTGACGGGCCGGGAGTGCCACGTCGCCGAGGTCACGGCCAACCCGGCATGAAATCTCTAGGTCGCGACGTAGTCTGCTAGCTCTGCACCGCCGTGCTGGCACGGCGGTGCAGCGCCGACCTCCTCCACGTGGTGGGCGATTGACCGGACCCCGTTTGTTGGTCCACCGTCTATGAGAGTTCCGGGTTGTTGAACCGCGCCGCGAAGACCGCGGGCGGCAGATAGCCGAGCGAGCTGTGCGGCCGGTGGCGATTGTAG
>JALYTU010000660.1 GCA_030854125.1 Actinomycetota bacterium
CATCGATGCTGGTGCCGAGGATCGGGATGCCGGCCGCGTGCAGGCCGGCGGCGAGGTTGAGCGGGGTCTGGCCGCCGAACTGCACGACCACTCCTTCGGGCTTCTCCAGCTCGCAGACCGCGATCACGTCCTCGAGCGTGAGCGGCTCGAAGTAGAGGCGGTCCGACGTGTCGTAGTCGGTCGACACCGTCTCGGGGTTGCAGTTGACCATGATGGTCTGGAACCCGAGGCTCCGCAGCGCCTGCACTGCGTGCACGCAGCAGTAGTCGAACTCGATCCCCTGGCCGATCCGGTTGGGTCCCGAGCCGAGGATGACCACGCCCGGCCGGTCCGAGGGCCGGGCCTCGTGGGCGGGTCCGTCGCTGCCCGGCCGCTCCCAGGCGGAGTAGAAGTACGGCGTGCTGGCCGCGAACTCGGCCGCGCACGTATCCACCGCCTTGTAGGTCCGCTCACCCGAGAACGCGGCCTCCGGATCGGCCACCAGCTCGGCCAGCTCGCGCAGGAACCAGATGTCGATGCTGGTGCGGGCGTGCAGCTCCTGCGCTGTGGCCCCCCGGCGCAGGGCCTCGAGCACGTAGTCCCAGCGCTCGGCACCGGGCTGCGCGCAGAGGTCCACGAGCGCCGCGTCGTCGGTCGGCAGCTGCGCGCGGGTGTCGAGCTCGCGCGAGCGCAGCGCCTTGGCGAAGGCCTGCTTGAACGTGCGCCCCAGCGCCATCGCCTCACCGACGGACTTCATGTGGGTGGTCAGGCCGGCCTCGGCACCCGGGAACTTCTCAAACGCGAACCGCGGCCACTTGATCACGCAGTAGTCGATGGCCGGCTCAAAGCTGGCCGGGGTAGCCCGGGTGATGTCGTTGGGTATCTCCTGCAGCGTGTAACCGACCGCCAGCCGGGCGGCGATCTTGGCGATCGGGAAGCCGGTCGCCTTCGAGGCCAGCGCGCTTGAGCGCGACACCCGCGGGTTCATCTCGATGATCACGATCTCCTCGGTCTCGGCGTTGACCGCGAACTGAACGTTGGAGCCGCCGGTCTCGACGCCGACCGCGCGGATGACCGCGATCGCCTGGTCGCGCAGGCGCTGGTAGAGCTTGTCGGTGAGCGTCTGCTGGGGGGCCACGCAGACCGAGTCGCCGGTGTGCACGCCCATCGGATCCAGATTCTCGATCGAGCAGACGATGACCACGTTGTCGGTGTGGTCGCGCATCACCTCGAGCTCGAACTCACCCCAGCCGAGCACCGATTCCTCGATCAGCACCTGGCCAATCGGGGACGCCTTCAGGCCACCGCCGACGATCCGGTCGATATCGGCCTCTGAGTGCACCACCCCGCCGCCGGTCCCGCCGAGCGTGAACGCGGGGCGGACGATGAAGGGCAGGCCGAGCTGCGGCAGCGCGTCCCAAGCGTCCTGCACGCCGACCGCGATCACGCTCTTGGGCACCCGCAGGCCGGCCGCGGTCATCGTGTCGCGGAAGCGCTCGCGGTCCTCGGCACGGTCGATCGCCTCGTAGTCGGCGCCGATCAGCTCGACCCCGAAGCGCTCCAGGGTGCCGTCCTCGTGCAGGGCCTTGGCGAGGTTCAGCGCCGTCTGGCCGCCGAGCGTGGGCAGCAGCGCGTCGGGGCGCTCGCGCTCGATCACCTGGGTCACCGGACCGGGCAGCAGCGGCTCGATGTAGGTCGTGGTGGCAACGTCGGGGTCGGTCATGATCGTGGCCGGGTTGGAGTTGACCAGGACGACCTCGTAGCCCTCCTGGACCAGGACCCGGCACGCCTGGGTGCCGGAGTAGTCGAACTCGGCCGCCTGGCCGATCACGATCGGCCCGGAGCCGAGCAGCAGGATCTTGTGGAGGTCGTCGCGGCGGGGCATCAGAGGAGCACGATCAGACGGCGGCGCGGATTTCGTCCACGAAGCGATCGAACAGGTACAGGGAGTCGTGGGGCCCAGGCCCGGCCTCGGGGTGGTATTGGACCGTTGCGCCCGGCACGTCGTGCAGCATCAGCCCCTCGACCGTGCGGTCATAGAGGTTGATGTGGGTCAGCTCGGCGATGCCGAAATCCGTGTCCCAGCGCACCGGCCGGTCGTCCTCGATCGTCCGCTCCCCGCCCGGGCCGAGCACCGCGAAGCCGTGGTTCTGGCTGGTGATCTCCGTGCGCCCGGTGGTCAGATCCTTGACCGGGTGGTTGGCACCGTGGTGGCCAAAGGGCAGCTTGTAGGTCTCCAGGCCGACAGCGCGGCAGAGCAGTTGATGACCGAGGCAGATCCCGTAGACCGGCAGCCGGCCGACCAGCTCGCGCACCGTGGCCACGATGTAGTCCAGCGCGCCCGGGTCCCCTGGCCCGTTGGCCAGGAAGATCGCGTCAGGCGAATCAGCCATCAGCTGCGCCGCCGAGGACGTGCAGGGGTGCAGCTCGACGGTCACCCCGCGGGCGCGCAGGTTGGCGACGATCGAGGCCTTCACGCCGGTGTCGATCACCGCGATCCGCAGCCCGGCGCTCGGATCGCCCCCGCCCGGTGGCGGCCCGGTCGGGCCGAGCAGGAC